>RFKA01000010.1 GCA_003694385.1 Candidatus Woesearchaeota archaeon
GGCCGCGCGACCAGGAGGGACAAAGGGGTCTCCGTTAATTGAGTGGAACGGGAGCAATGTCTGGGAGACTCAGCTAGGAGCAGGGAAAACCCCTTCTATACAATAAACAGTTAATTCGCCTTCATGTCCTTCTCTCTGGCAGGCACTTTGCAGATTGCACCTTGGGCACAGTTTTATCCTCAGCTCATTCTTGTCAATATGCAATGTCCCTGACTTTTCGTGGAGTTCAAATAATAGTTTGAGATATTTCCCCTCTGCAATTCGTGGCACCGCATCTTTTTGTTTTATTCCCATCCATTCATATAATCTCTTTCCACCTTTAGAAGAATTGCATGTCTTACAGACTTTAATGGCATTGTCAGGGGTGTCAGGGCCGCCACAAGACCGAGGTAAGATGTGCTCAATAGTTAGGTCCTCTTGGGCACCGCAGTAGATACATTCGTTCGGCTTTTCATGTTCTCTAATCCATTCCCTTATGGTAGAAGACCATTTGATTTTCCCGTCTCTCAAAGCAAGAAACCTATTCATTTGGAACGCTCTTCGTTTACCGAGCCCGGCGGATTTTGATATCAGTTTTGCGTACTGCCAATAGATTGCATCTTGAATTGTTTTGACGATCGGTGGTGGCATGAGTGAATGGATAATGGTGCGTGTTATAAAAATTATCTGCGCCGGCTTGTGGGACGCGTCCCGGGCTACAGCCCTCGCTCCGCCGAGAAGAGAAATTATCGAGAAGAGAAATTAGTGACTGAATAATCTTGTCAAGAGCCCCCCTTGAGGTCTCGGCGTTTCATCCTCAAATGAATGAACTCTTGGTGGGAAATCAGAGAAGGAAAAACTGATTTTTTCTTTACCTTCTCCAGAGGCTCTCAATTCACGTATGGAGGCCAGATAACCCTCTGCTATCTGTGAGATATGGTCCTTCTCTGGATACGTGAATTGGACTGGAAACAGAAGCTCCCTCACGCGTGTTAAACCACCTGTCAAATTCCGAGAAGCAAGCTTTAGTCTTACCATGTTATGTTCTTGGTAACAGTCTCTCATTGCATTGTTCATCCTGTCGATTTCGATCTTCAACCGCCCATCTGGCTCCCCGCCTTCGACGGGTGCTAATGCCTTGTTGATTTCTGCCACATAATATGCGAGGAAATCCTTTAGCCATTGATGGTAAGATGGAATGGTGCTTGTTAATTTTTCAAATCCAGAGGCTCCTGGAGCGGCGCTTCCGCGTTCTTCTCCTTGGCGCATGTATGGAATCAGTTCCAGAAGCGCCAAGGGAGCCCTGCGCCCCTGAAACTGCCCACGAGCACACGTGATCACATCTTCAAGACCCTCTTCCATGCTTGCTTGAAAGTCGCTAAGATCCCGTCTCATCGAGTCTAGATTTCTTGCGAGACCCAAATAGGCATCGGCATTTTTGAGAAGCCCGTCTAGTCGCTGGAGCTCGGATGCTTGCACGGTTCTCCTGCCGCTTCGTGAACCGGTAATTGCTACAGCGTCTTGATATCCTTTGTACAGCGAGGATGCTTTTTGTATGAAGTGAATTCGTGGAATCTCTTCTGTCATTGAGGGAGAAATAAATGGCATATTTATAACTGTTTCGATGATTTTACCACTGTAAAGTCAATAATAATATGGGGTGATTCAAAGACTTGACGAGCGAGGTCAAAAACACACCCAAGGAACGCAAGAACAACTCAAAGGAACATGAAGAGGAGGCGCCAATAAAAAAAGAGGAGAATATTTTTAAAGTCGTATACTTCACTACGCAGGAGAAACATTGTGGGTGGATATGCATGGGACGTTCTCGTTGGGCTTCAAACACGGTTTTCCTCCTCGCAGCAATCGGTAGCGCAGTCGGCCTCGGCAATGTGTGGCGCTTCCCCTACCTCGCGTACAAATACGGTGGCGGCGCGTTCCTCATCCCCTACCTCATCGCACTCTTCATCGTTGGCGTGCCACTCCTCATGCTCGAGTTCGCCGTCGGGCAGAAAACACAAGCGGGCGCAGTGAAGGCCTTCCGTTCCCTCCACCACCGTTTCGGCGGGCTTGGCATCTTCGCCCTCCTCTCAAGCTTCATCATTGTCTGCTACTACGCTGTTGTCATGGCGTGGAGCCTCATCTACTTCCTCGTGTCCTTCGCCAAGCACGTCCCCTGGGCAGGCAACAGTGAAGGGTACTTCTATAAGTCAGTGCTCGAACTCACAGCGAACATCGGCACAATCGGTGGCATCAACTGGACCGTGCTCCTCGCACTCATAGCGATCTGGGTACTCATCTACTTCAGCGTCTGGAAAGGAGTCCATAGTGTGGGGAAAGTTGTGTGGTGGACCGTGCCACTCCCAGTCATACTCCTCGGGGTCCTGCTCATCCGCGGCATGACGCTCCCCGGCTTCCTCACCGGCTGGGTCTACTACCTGAAGCCTAAGTGGGGAGCACTCCTCGACCCGCAAGTATGGCAGGCCGCGTTCGGCCAAATCATGTTTACGCTCACACTCGCCTTCGGCGTCATGGTCGCGTACGCGAGCTATCGTAAGCATGATGAGGACATCAACAAGGGCGCGTGGGTGACGGCCCTCGTGAACAGCGGCATCAGCCTCTTCGCGGGGTTCGTCGTCTTCGCCATTCTTGGAGCAATGGCGAACCTCAAAGGCGTCGGCGTCTCAGAAGTCGTGAAATCAGGTCCTGGTCTCGCGTTCGTCGTCTTCCCCGAAGCACTGAGCCTCATGCCCTTTGCGTGGTTCTTCAGCGCACTCTTCTTCCTCACGCTGCTCACGCTTGGCATCGACAGCGCATTCTCACTCGTCGAGGCGGTGAACGCAGCCATCCACGACCGCTATGCTCGCTGGAACGTGCCCCTCTTATCACTCATCGTGTGCGCGCTTGGCTTCCTCGGCGGCATTATCTTCACGACGCGCGCAGGGCTGTACTTCCTCGACATTGTCGATCACTTTGTGAACGCGTATAACCTGCTCATCGTCGCCTTCCTCCAGACGATTCTTGTCGGGTGGGTCTACGGTGCAGAGAAGCTCCGCGCGTACATGAACAAAGTGAGTCACTGGGATGTTGGCGCGTGGTGGACGTGGAGCATCAAGGTCGTCTCACCCCTCATCATCCTCGCCCTGCTCGTGTGGAACCTCGTCCTCGAGGTGGAGAAGCCTTACGGTGACTACCCCCTCTGGGCACTGAGCATTGGCTGGGCGGTGACGCTCGTTCCCTTCCTCATCTTCCTGTTCTTCTTTGTGAGAGGGAGCAAGACTGCCGCCTAAGCCCTGCTTGTGAGGCCATAAACCATTAGCGACCATGCCAATCTACGAATACCTCGCGGTCGACAGGGAGCGAGCCTGTGACCGCTGTAGAGAACCTTATGAAGTGCTCCAGCGCATGAAGGACGAGCCACTGACCACCTGCGACGAATGCGGCGGGCCCGTGAGGCGCATCATCAGCCGGTCGAGTTTCATCCTGAAAGGCGACGGGTGGTACGCGGACGGCTACCAGCGCAAGCAAGACTCTTGACCAATCAACATCTAAACGCGCTGACAGTGCGCTCACTATGAAGAAGCCAGTCCTATTGAACGTGGTTGCTGCGCTCGTCGGGCTCGGTATGGTCATTGCGTACATTGGCAAAGTGACCGCGCCAGTCCTCAGCGGCATCGCATTCATCGCGCTCGCGAACATCCTGGAATGAGACGCAGAACAAGCAGATTCTCAGTTCTCGTGAACACAAATCCCTTGCTCTGCTCCTAGCGAAAGAACAACACTGTGAGTCGCGGCTTTTCCGGAATCATCGACGACAAACACATAAAGAATCCTAAGTCTTGGGAGCAGTGTTTGCCGCGATGCTGCTTGCGATTCTGGCCGGTGTGCTCGCCGGGACATTTACAGGCCTCACGCCAGGCATTCATATCAATCTCGTGAGTGCGGCCGTGCTCTCCTTGTCACCCGCGCTGCTCAGGTATGCGACTCCCCTCGCGCTCGCAGCGTTCATTGTCGCAATGAGCGTCACGCACACGTTCCTCGATAGCATCCCCTCAATATTTCTCGGCGCTCCCGATGGTGCGACGGCGCTCGGCGTCCTCCCCGGGCATCGCCTCCTCCTCAAAGGGCAGGGTCTGCTCGCCGTGGAGCTCACGCTCGTCGGCAGCCTCGGCGCAACCATAGCGAGCGTTCTGTTCTTCCCGCTCTTCGTGAAGATTATCCAGTGGGCGTACCCATTCATGAAGGCGATGATGGGCTGGCTGCTCCTCGCCGTCGCGGCGTTCATGGTGTTCCGCGACCGTAAACCCATCTGGGCATTCGTCGTGTTCAGCCTCGCGGGCTTCCTCGGCCTCGCGACGCTCGCCGCTCCGCTGCGGAACCCTTTATTCCCAATGCTCTCTGGTTTGTTCGGCGTCGCGACATTGCTCTACAGCCTCACGACAACGACATCGCTACCACGGCAGGAAGCGCACGACATCGAACTGCCCGTGCGCCTTGGTGCGAAAGCGCTCGCGTCCGGACAAGCGAGTGGTTTCCTCACGGCAATGCTCCCCGGGCTCGGCGCGGCGACAGCAGCAGTACTCTCGCTGCAATTCACGCGGGGACTGGGCGACGACGGCTACCTCGTCCTGCAAGGGTCCATCGGGACGGTGAACTTCATCTTGAGCTTGGCGACGCTCGTCGTGCTCGGTAAGGCGCGAAACGGCAGCCTCGTGGCCGTGCAGAAACTCGTGAATGTGGGCGTGCATCACGCGCTCTTGCTCCTCGCCGCGGCGCTCCTCGCCGCTGGTTGTGCAGCCCTGCTCGCGGTGCTGTGTGGGCGCGTCTTCGCGCGCGTCGTTCCGCGCATCCCGTACCGGGCACTCATCGTGAGCATCATCGCGTTCATCGTCGTGCTGACACCAGTGCTCTCGGATTGGCCCGGCCTCGTCGTGCTCGTCACCGCCACCGCGGTCGGCCTCATCCCCGCAATCGTCAAGACTGCGCGCGTGCACGCGATGGCCTGCCTCTTGGTGCCGGTGATGACGTACTTCTTATGAGCTACGAGGTCGGAGTCGCGCAGCTTGTTCAACGGACCTCTGCGCTTCCGCGCGTACGAAGCTTTAAAACCTGCTCGTCACATGAAGAATTGATGGACTGGTATGTTAACCTCTCCGTGCTGCCCTTCATCGCGCTGCTCGTGCTCGCGCTCCTCTGGTTTGGCCGCAAACACCTGCGGCACTTGCTCTCGGGCTTGTGGTCTGATGCGCAAGACTTCATCTTCTCGATGATTGATGAGCCGCTCGACCCCATCATGGATGTCTTCGGCATCACCGCACCGATTCCCTGGGAGCCAGGCGACCTCTGGGCCGCCATACGCACATTCAGGAGGGAGCGCCACGTCATGGGGAAGTTCTTTGCGCAAGTCGCTGCCTTTGAATGCCTCGCGTTTGGTATTGAGCCCTTGCTGGAGATGGTTCCCGGAGGGAGCATTATTGCCGCGCCCATCGGCTGGTTCTTCAACATTCTTCCAACGACGACGATCCTGCGCTTCATCACGCGTTACAAGATGAAAAAAGCGGAGAAGGGCCTCCACGAAATCGATCACCTCGCGTCAACCGAGAAGGAGCTCGAGCTCGGCGTCGACAAGGACTTGAAAACAGACGTGAAAGGCTTGACTCCGATGGAACGCAAGGGGTACTGGGAGGACATGAACAAGTGGCTCGCCGAGACGGGGACGGAGCGGAAGAAGGCGTGGAAGAAGATCCGACAGCGCGTCGACGAGGAGCTCTCCGTTGCTGCGGACGCGCTCGCAGCCGTGGGCGAGGAACTGCGGGCGTGGCAAGAGCAGCTCGCGTTTGCGAGCGAGCAATTCGCGCCTGAAGAGCTCCAGCCGTTCCATGTCGTGAACGTGCAGGTTCTAGAGCTGCTCGAGCAAGCACGCACGCTCATTACGAAGGCGGATAAGATAGTGCCGCGCGGCGGCGTGCTCGGCCTGCTCTCAGACCCAGACCCACGAAACGCGATTACTGCCGTTGGCTTGGCGCGTGATGCGGTTGCCACGGTCGCCGCGGCTGAGAGTGAATTGCGGGAGGCGAGCGCGAAGCTTGCCGCTGCCATGAGTCCTGCAGCGTGAACTTTATATACGCTGACTCTGCTCACTTAGCCATGCGCCCGCTGGTGCCAACAGGGGTGGTTATTGCCGCGACGCTCGTCGCCCTCGTCATACTGACGTTCAGCTTCAGCGTTGTCTCAAACCTCCTCGGGAACGCAGGCAGCGGGACGGTTGCAGAGCAGTTCTTCACTCGTGACACGCTCCTCCACTTGCTCGGGGCAGTAACTGTCGTCTCCATTCTCGTCGCGGTGGGGAGCCTCTATCTCTCCCAGAAGCGCCACCACGAGCTCGTCATGGCAGGGATCGCGCAAGAGGGTGCTGAGGAGGAGTCTGAGAAAATCTTCAAGCGTGGAGAGCTCGTTGAAGTTGAGGACCCGACAACAGACCCTGTGGGGAAGCTCTGGGATTATGTTGATAACGAGCTCCGCCAGGGCTATACGCGCGACGCTATCATCGCGCAGCTCAGGAAGCAGGGTTGGCCCGAGCAGATTATCACGACAGTCACGGACACGTTCCGCGACGCGGTGCTTGAGCGCGAAGGCATGCAGCCCCACGATGACATTGAGCGCCTCAAGGAGTGGATTCAGGAGAAGCGGCGCTATGGTTACCCGCTCGGCGTTATCCGCACGAACCTCGTGCGCGCTGGCTGGCAAGCGAAGATTGTCGACGAGGCCATTAAGGGGCTCGCGACGCAGCGGCTGGGCGTCCCGGTGGCGCAGCTCCACGAGTTCGTCGGGAAGCGCCTTGAGGAAGGCTTGCGGAAGCCGGAGATTCGCGACCTCCTCTTGAAGCGCGGCTGGAAGGCCTCGACGATTGACGCCGAGCTTGCGCAGTGGTAGGCTTGTAAGAGGGTTCACGTGGAAAAACGCACGGCGTAAATGTTGATTCTACAAGCAGTTTAAATACACAAAGCCAGTATATTCGAAACTCTTAAATATTAGTTGTTATTAACTCGTCTCTGTTGATTTAAAGTCAACGAAACTTTTTTGAGCATTAGTGTGGGTGTGCATGAGCAGGTGTACCAATGAAGAAGTCCGAAAAGAAAAAACCAGCGCCTTCCGGAAACGAGCAACAAGAGGAAAAGCAAGCCACTACTGAACAACCCGTGGGCGAGCAAGCCAAGAGCGAGCAACGAGAACTCGTTGAGCAGCTCCAACGCCTCCAGGCAGAGTTCGAGAACTATAAGAAGCGGACGGAGCGAGAGTTCAGCGAGTACCGTGAACGCGTCACCGGCGACGTGCTCACAACAATCCTTCCTGTCCTCGACAATTTCGAGCTCGCCCTCAAGAACGCGAAGCCAGAGGAGAAGGACGGCTTCTACAAAGGTGTCGAGCTCCTCTACGCGCAACTCGCCGGCGTGCTCCACGAGCTCGGCGTCGAGGAAATCCCAACGGAAGGCCGCTTCGACCCGCGCCTGCACGAGGCAATGCTCACGGAAGAACAGCAAGGAGTTGAGAAGAACACAATCATCGAAGTGCTCCAGAAAGGGTACCGCCTGAAAGAGCGCGTACTCCGCACAGCAAAAGTAAAAGTTGCGAAGTGAGGTGTGAATTATGGCTCAGGAAAAAGTTATTGGAATTGATCTCGGAACAACATTCAGCGCTGTCGCAGTCATGGAGGGTGGGAAAGCAGTCATCATCCCGAACAGCGAGGGCAGCAGAACGACACCAAGCGTCGTCAGCATCACTGAAGACGGCGAACGGCTCGTCGGGCAGACAGCGAAGAACCAAGCGATCACGAACCCAGAGCACACGGTACGGAGCATCAAGCGCCACATGGGGGAAGACTACAAGGTGAAGCTCTGGGATAAAGAGTACACGCCACAAGAAATTAGCGCGATGATACTCCAGAAACTCAAAGCTGACGCAGAAGCCTACCTCGGGCAGAAAGTCACGAAAGCAGTCATCACCGTGCCCGCCTACTTCGAAGACGCGCAGCGGCAAGCGACGAAAGACGCGGGGAAGATTGCCGGCCTTGACGTGCTCCGCATCATCAACGAGCCGACGGCAGCGTCGCTCGCCTACGGCCTCGATAAGGGGAACGAGCATACGGTGCTCGTCTTTGATTTTGGTGGCGGCACGTTCGACGTGAGCATCCTCGAACTCGGAGACGGCGTCTTTGAAGTGAAAGCGACCGCTGGTGACAACCACCTCGGAGGAGACGACATCGATGAGATCATCATCGACTGGCTTGCCGACGGTTTCAAGAAAGAGCACGCCATCGACCTCCGCGAGGACAAGACCGCATTGCAGCGCCTCAAAGAGGCTGCTGAGAAGGCAAAAATTGAGTTGAGCAGCAAGCAAAAGACCACGATTAATTTGCCGTTCATCACGGCCAACCAAGGTGGGCCGCTCCACCTCCAGCGCGAACTGACGCGCGCGGAATTCGAGAAGCTCATCACCCCAATCCTCGACAAGCTCAAAGGGCCGACGCAGCAGGCACTCAAAGACTCGAAGCTCTCAACGGATAAAATCGATAAGGTTATCTTCGTCGGGGGCAGCACGCGCATCCCCGCGGTCCAAGAGCTCGTCAAGCGGCTCACGGGCAAAGAAGGAGATAAGAGTGTGAACCCTGACGAGGCTGTCGCACTCGGCGCCGCCATCCAAGGGGGCGTCCTCGCAGGGGAAGTCAAGGACGTCCTTCTTCTCGACGTCACGCCCTTGAGCCTCGGCATCGAGACGCTCGGCGGCGTGTTCACGAAGCTCATCGAGAAGAACACGACCATCCCGACGAAGAAGAGCCAAGTGTTCTCGACGGCCGCTGATAATCAGTCAGCAGTGACGATTCGCGTCTTCCAGGGCGAACGGGCGATGGCCGCGGACAACAAACTCCTCGGCCAGTTCGACCTCGTCGGCATCCCGCCGGCACCGCGCGGCGTGCCACAAATTGAGGTCACGTTCGACATCGACGCGAACGGCATCGTGAACGTGCATGCAAAAGACCTCGGTACAGGGAAAGAGCAGAGCATCAAGATTACTGCGACAACGAACCTCTCGAAGGAAGAGGTCGAGCGGATGCGTGAAGAGGCGGCGAAATTCGAGGCGCAGGACAAGGAGAAGCGCGAGCAAATCGAGACGCTCAACAAGGCCGACTCTCTCGTCTACACTGCCGAGAACTTGTTTTCCGACCTCAAAGGAAAAGTCGCTGATGAGAAGGTCGCGCCCGTGAAGACGGAAGTTGATGAGCTCAAGAAGCTCCTCGAGCCTGAGGAGAAGGACTACGAAGCAATCAAGGCGAAGGTCGAGCTCATCAACAAGAAGATTCAGGAACTCAGCACGGAGATGTACCAGAAGGTCGCGCAGGAGCAAGCCGCGGCAGGCGACGCAAAAAGCAGTGGAAAAAGCAGTGAGAGAGGTGACGAGAAGACCGTCGATGCAGAGTTCGAGGAAGTTGATGAAACGAAGAATGAAGGGTCGAAGAGTAAATAAAGGGGGGCGTGCTCCGCCGCGAGAATGAATGAGACGATGCGCGCAGTCGCGGAGACTGCGCGGGACTTCCTGAGTGGCCTCGTCCACGCGCTCCCCGAGTGTACGCTCAAGAACGAGTTGCGGGGACTCATGCTCAAGACGACGGGAATCTCGTTCCTCGGCTTGGCAAACAAGGGCGACGTCGTGCTGCAGTGTGGCTGCTGGAAGATTGAGACCGTCGTGAAGTGGTCGCGCGCCGTCGGGAAGAAGGGGCGCGTCATCATCATCGAGGCGAGTGAACAAAACGCGCGACGACAGCAAGAAGACGTGGCGCGCCGCGGCATCACGAACGTCACCATCGTGAACAAGGGTGTCTGGGAGCGGCACGGCACGATGACTCTGCAGGTGAGCGACCGGCCCGCTCGCAACAAGCTCCGTGAGCAGCCAGCGGTAAGTGACGTGCTTACAGACGACGATTACCAAGGCGCTGAGCGCATCAGCGTTGACTCGATTGACAATATCGTCAAGGCACTCAAGCTCCGCAGGGTCGACCTCATCAGTTGCACGGTGAGTGGCGCGGAGCGCGAAGCCATTAAAGGCATGAAGACGACAATGAAGCGCTTCAAACCACGTATCTGGATGCGCTGTGTCCTCCGTGATAGCAAGACGCGTCGCCCGCTTATCGACTCAGTCATTTCGCTGCTCAAGAAGAACGGCTACCGCGTGCGCAGAGGGAAACGAGAAGCCCGGCGCGTCGGAGGGAATCTGGTGGCCTACCATGGTTGACTACTATGAGATCCTCGGGGTGCCGCGGAACGCGACACGAGAGGAGATTAAGAAGGCGTATAAGAAGCTCGCGAAGAAGTACCATCCCGACGTCAACAAGAGCCCTGAAGCTGAGAAGAAGTTCAAGGAGATTAGTGAGGCCGCAGCAGTCCTCGGCGATGAGGAGAAGCGGCGCCAGTACGACAGCGTAGGGCACGAAGCATTCACGAAGAGCGGGGGCGGCTTCAGCGGCTTCGATTTCAGCGGCTTCGGCCCAGGCACGGATTTCGGTGACATTTTTGAGAGCTTTTTCGGAGGCGGCTTCAATGATTTTTTTGGGCGGCGCCGGCGGCGGGGAGCCGACCTACGCTATGATGTGACGCTCACCCTGCAAGAAGTCGCTGAAGGAGTGACGAAGCGGCTGCGCATTCGTAAAGAAGATGTGTGCCCGCACTGTCACGGCTCAGGGGCTGAAGAGAAGCGTACCTGCGGTACGTGTCACGGCAGCGGCCACGTTGCGCAGATGCGCCGCACACCATTCGGGGTCTTCCAGAGTACGACGACGTGCCCGCACTGCAACGGGAGAGGATTCGTGGCGGTGAAAACCTGCCGGACGTGCAGAGGCAGAGGGCATGTCGAGCGCGAGAAAGAGTTGAGAGTTGAGATTCCAGCTGGGGTTGAGGATGGAACGCGGCTTCGCGTCGCGGGTGAAGGAGAGGTGGGCGAGGGAGGCGCCGGCGACCTCTATGTGTTCATTAGCATCAAGGAGCATCCGCTCTTCAAGCGCGATGGCTCCGACCTTCATATTGATGTGCCTATCAGCTTCTTCCAAGCAGTATTCGGAGACGCGATTACCGTGCCGACGCTGACGGGCAAGGCGAAAGTGAAAGTGCCCGCGGGGACTCAGAGCGGCACGACGTTCCGGCTCCGCGGGAAAGGACTGCCCGGGATGCACCGTGGCCACGGCGACGAGCTCGTCACGGTGCACGTCGAGACGCCGCAGAAACTGACGAAGAAGCAAGAGAAGGCACTCAGGGCGGCGTCTGAGGCGTTTGGTAAGAGTCCGTCCAAGTCGCTCTTCGAGAAACTCAAAGAACGCATCGTCTGATGCTGTTCAGAGAACAGCCATAAAGAACGTTCGTAACACAGAGATAGTGCGAAGCATAAAACAAGATACTAGTGCGAAGCATAAAACAATGGGAGAAACAGAGTTCCGGATAGCGTAACAGAAGACCCCTGTGGGAATACGGAATAATACGGAGAGCTCAAAACCGTTCACAAGTGGTCGTTAGCGACTTAAAAGAAGAAACAAACTGTTTTCACTTCTTAATAGAAACTCAACAAAAACTATAAAAAGCAGCGAAGGTTCGTAAGACCACAGGAGGGTTGAATCATGAGAAGCCTTTTCATCACGATTCTTATTGCGGCGCTCACGCTGAGCGCTTGTGGAGGAGCGTTGCTCGGCACAGAGACAAACACAACAGCGAATGACACCGCAATCGACGTCATGCCAGAGGCACCCGTGCCACCCCCGGCAACAGTGCCCGAAGAACCGGACCTCAATGACCTCTCAGAACCCACCGCTGGGCGCTACACGATAACAAAGACCGAGGGAGACCTCATCGTGCTTAAGCCAAAAGCAATCGACCCCGACGGGGACGAAATCACCTACACCTTCACCGGCCCCTTCGCAGGCAGCGGCGAGTGGCAGACGACCTTTGGCGACGCGGGCACGTACGACGTGACCATCACCGCGACAGACACGGAAGGAGCGACGACGAGCGCGAACATCCGCGTCATCGTCCTCCCAGCGAACAGGCCACCAACACTCTCCTGCCCCGAACGCATCGTTGTGCGAGAAGGAGAAGAGGTCGTCATCTCGTGCGATGTCAGCGACGAAGAAGGGGA
>RFKA01000094.1 GCA_003694385.1 Candidatus Woesearchaeota archaeon
GTCATCACTGACGAGGAGCTCTGCATCAACAACTCCTTGTCCGCTGAGGGCTATGCGCAGTTCGCCTTTCGCGCCATCATAGGTGACGCGCCCCACTTCGATTGACGTGTTGGTTGCTTGGCCTGTCGAGACGGGGACTGAGAGTGTGGGAGAGTCTTTCTTACGGAGAACGCGGTTGAGAGGCTGTTCAAGGCCGAAACGCGTCGTGAGCGTGACTGTTTCAGCGCTCTCCGCGACATGGTAGGGGATTGCGACGGTTTCCCCTGGAAGCGCGGTGTGTATGTGCTCATCTGAGAAGACGAGCTCGCCAAGCTCGAGGTTCGAGAAGAACTTCGTCTCGAGGGTGCCGGGGTTCCTGAAGGTTACGACGAGTGAACTGGTCTCGGGGTAGAAAACTGCTTCTTTGAGCTCGAGACCCACTGTTGGGTAGGGGACGGATACTTGGCGCACGGTGAGTATCTTCCCTTCGAGCCCGGGGAGGTTCGTGATGGTCTGTCCGTACTTGAGCAGGAGGTGGAGGTCTTTCCCGCTTTCCGCCTCAATTGATTTCGCGATGTCAGCCATATCAGCGCCTATGACCTCGAAGCGAGTGATGCCGCTCTCTTTCACCTTCTCGGCGACAGCGGAGGTATCATCCACGATGAGGAAGATTGGTTTCTTGCCCGCGAGTGAAGCGGGGTCGAAGCGGTCTGCACGAGCGATGACCCCCCATGACGATTTGGTTTCACGAGTAGCGAGGAGTGCGAGGTCCAGTGCGTTGTCGGTGGGGTAGCCGGCGAGCCGCTCTCCAGGAATTCCCGCTACGATGCGAAGGGGGAAGTGACCGATGACAAAGCTGTCGTCAGAGGCGCGCGCCTTGACGTCCTCCTTGCTCTGGGCATCGAGAAAGAGGGGGGCTGCGGACCGCTTGAGTATGAGCGGGGCGGCTGCAACGGCTTCCATGCCAAATGTTGGGTCTAGGATGAAATAAGAGTCGGCGTCACCAAAGAGCTTCAGTTGGAGGTCGCGGTAGTCCTCCGCGGTGATGACGGTGAGGTTGGTGAATCCTCCGACGGAGAGAAATGATTCGTAGTTCTTGATGACTGGCTTCTTGGATGACTCGATGATAATGATTGGCTCGTCTTTCTCGAGGAGCTGGCTCTGGATGTCGGCGTCTCCGAGCGACTCTATGAAGACAAAGTCATAGCCGTTGGTGTGGGCGTACATCGCTGAGAGGTAGAGATCCTGCCACTCCTTTGAGTTCCCCATGACGGTTGTCGCAGATACTGTTTGGAGCGTGAGGAGAAGGAGCATGGCGAAGGTAAGGAGAGTGCGTCGGTTCACGGTCCCACATTTAATTGCTTTTTCTGCGCCGGAAAAAGGCGACGAGGATGACGAGGATGACGAGACCTCCGATGACTGCGAGCGCTGCGGGACTCTTCAAGCGCGAAAGGAGGCCTGCTTCTTCGTACGTGAAGGGCACTGCCTGTCGTTGCGATTGGAAGAGGGCGTCCTCCGATGCCCCATAGACAAGGGTCACTTTGAATTCTTTGTTCTCCTGGAGATCAATGTCATCGAGTTTCACGGGCAGATAGACTGTTGTCGTCTCTCCGGCGGCGACGCTCCCCGCCTTGACGAGGTCTTCCTCGAGTCCATTGACGATGAGCCTGTTGATGCTTACTCTGAAGTAGGCTGTCTTCTCTCCGGTATTCGTGAGGGTGACAGCGATGCGGTTGAGGCCCTTATAGTAGATAACGCTTCCCAAGTCGAGAGAGACGCCTCCGCTTTCTACCTCAGCGACCTCAAGAGGAAGCGCGAATGGCGGCCCGAAGCGGTTGCGCATGGTGAGGAACTCGTCAAGCGTATTGGGTGCGATGCCGTATGAGGTGAAGAATTCAACTGTTGCATTCGTGAGCGCCGTCGTATCGATTGTCGCTTCATAGACGACGGGGAGGACTTCTCCCGCACCGAGGAAAACACTCTCTTCATCTGCTGCAGTGGCTATCTCTTCTCCCTGGTCTTTTACGCTGAGCGTCGAGAGTTCATAGAGCCCGGTGTTCCCGGTGTTCCGGAAATACGCGATGAGTTGTTGTTTGCTTGGGTCGTAGACTGCTCTGTCGACCGTGAGCCCTATTTCTTCCTTGGGGAGCGGGAACAGCGTTAGTGCATAGATGCGGCCGAGGCCTTGTGCATCACTCTGCCCAAATTTCACGAAAACGCTAATGGTCTTGTTGCTGCGGGCGCGTATCTGCTCGCCGACGGTTGCGAGCGAGTTCCCGACGACGATGACACTCGCTATGCCATTCTCCTTGAGGAAATCATATGTTGCATCGACGAGTTTGTTCGACCCACTGAGGACGACAGGGTTTTTCGTGTTGAAGTACTCTGCTTCAATTGCCTTGCCGTCAGTGAGGATTACTGTCGAGCGGTGCTCAGGGAAGAGCAGTGCGAGTTCTCGGCTGTCTTCGTAGATGTTGTTGTTGTTCACCCATTTGTCGAACGAGGACCTGAGCTGCTCGAGGTAGTCGCGGCGGAAATTGCCTATGGCGAGGACGGTTCCCGCCTGGGGAAGCTGGTCCGCAATGGCGGCGAGACGGTCCTCATTGACGATGAAGACCCAGGAACCTGTTTGCTTCGCATAGGCCGCTGCGGGAAGTGAGAGCCGCGAGGAGTCCTCACTGAGCACGACGACATCGGCGCCTGGCCGAGCAAGGTCGATGTTGAAATCATCGCTCTCAATGGTGTCTGCAATGGTGTAGCCGGAAGAAGCGAGCTGTGCTGCGAGGTTGGGAATGAAGGGGTTGTCGGACTCGTAGACAGTTATTGAGTCTCGTTGGGGTATGGTTCTCGCTATCGCCACGAGGCTTTCTGAATTGACGAAATAGCTCTTTTTCCCTTCGAGCGCACTGTGCAGCATTACGGAGTAGACGTCGGTCCAGTCGCGGGAGTTAACGAGGTTCACTTCGGCTGCCAGTGCTGGAGCGACTGTCAGCAAGCAGAGAAGCACAACTACCACACTAAATAACTTGTTCAATGCAACGCCCCCATGGCCACCTGCCTAGTCGTGTCTTCAGGAGACACGAGAAGAAAGGTCGAGACCATCTTTATAAATATTTCGGCGGCGTCTGAGGAAAAAAAGCAAAAAATAGAGAGAATTAGGGACTCAGAGCAACAAGAATCATCATAACCACATTCTAGTCAGAACGAAAAAGGGGTGGGCAAAGAATAACATAGTGGACAGAATGGAAGAAAAGAAGAAAAGAATTTGGGAAGAGGTTTTACGGCAGCTCGAGGTAGAACGAGAACTGCGTGTTCGTGCCGTCGAGCGTTCCCGCGAGGAGCTGGTAGTCGACCGTGTTGA
>RFKA01000095.1 GCA_003694385.1 Candidatus Woesearchaeota archaeon
ATTGTTTACCGAAAATAACAAAAAGCACCCCTTATGCGAGCCTCTCATGCCTGAACCACGCCCCGGCTTCCCCGCGCCGAACTTCAGCCTCTACGACCAAGACGGAAAAGTCGTGACGCTCAGCGACTTCCGCAACAAATGGGTCGTGCTCTACTTCTACCCAAAAGACGACACGCCGGGCTGCACGCTCGAAGCACGCGAGTTCACCGCCCTCAAGGATGAGTTCGATGCGCGCGACTGTGTCATCCTTGGCGTGAGCAGGGACAGCCCAAAACAGCACTGTGCATTCAAAGACAAGTATGCGCTAGACCTTCGGCTCCTCAGCGACCCGCACCACACGGTGCTCGAACAGTACAGCGCGTGGCGCGAGAAGAACCTCTACGGGAAAATCATGCTCGGTATCGCGCGGAGCACCGTCCTCATCGACCCCGACGGCATCGTCGCGCACTACTGGAAGAACGTGCGCGCGAAAGGCCACGCGAGCGCGGTGCTCGCGAAGCTCAAGGAGCTCCAAGGGGATGCGCCGAGCCAGCCATCACCGTCGTCCTGACCATCTGAGCGAGAAGGGGGCGTTAAGAAGGTATTGTCTCGTGCTGGACGAGTTCTTGCACGCTCCCGCGGCGACTGATACAATACACGCCGTCCTCTTTCACGACGATCTCGGCGGCACGGGGGAACGAATTATACCCTGTGAAGCTCATCGCCGCGCAATACGCACCAACCCCATGAATGAGCAAGAGGTCGCCGGGCTTCGTCACTGGGAGCGTGCGCGGCACTGGCTGTGCAGAATCGTTTGGGTCACACGTGAACAGGTCGGAGCTTTCACAGCAATGACCGATGATGACGTAGGAGGCCTCACCCGAGGCTTCGCCCACGCGCGTAATGTGGTGCTGCGCGCCATACATCGTTGGTCGTGCGAGTTCCGTCATCCCCGCATCGAGTTTCAGGAAGTGATGCGTGCTCGTCTTCACCTCGTCGATGACGCGCGCGAGCAGGAAGCCAGCGTTCGCGACGAGAAACGTGCCGGGCTCGAGTTCGAGCTTGTACGCACCGATCTCCTGCTTGATCGCCTCGCCGCACGCGACGATATCCGTCTCCTTCTCACCAGGCATACGCGCGACCTTAAACCCGCCGCCGAGATTAATCGTCGTGACCGTGGGGAACTGTTGTGCGAGCTGTACGGTACGCCTCGCTGCACTCGTCCAGATGCCCGGGTCGGTTCCTGAACCGATATGGGTGTGTATGCACTCAACGATGAGGCCGTACTTCTTGGCGAGTGCGTGCACGCGAGTAACATCCTCGTGCCACACGCCGAAGCCGCAGAGCGGGCCGGCAGTATCGACTTTCGGGTTTCCTCCCGCATCGACGCCAGTATTGAATCGGATCGCGATGCGCGCACCACGCAGTGCTTCCCCAATCTGTGCGAGCTGATGCAATGATGACGCAGTCACCAGGCATCCCTGCCTTGCGAGGGACTGCAAGCCCGTCTTCCCAGGGAGCTCCTGGCTTGTCAACCGGATCTTCTCCGGGGCGATACCCGCTGCGATCGCGCGCTCAGCCTCGTAAGAGGATGACGCGTCGATGTGCAGGCCAAGCGAGTCAAAGAGCCGTAAAAAATAACTGTGCGGGTTCGCCTTCATCGCGTAGCGAACCACGAGGTCAGGAAGCGGTATGCTCGTCGCTGCGCTCGCTCGGCGCACAAGTTCTCCTTCGTCATACACGAAACTCGGCGTGCCATAGCGCTCGGCGAGAGCGCAGAGCACCTGGTCGGGAATCATACGCCTGGAATCACTCCGGCTAGATCTTCCCGACGAGGTCGAGGCCTGGCTTGAGCGTCTTGCCGCCAGGCTTCCATGAGGCGGGGCACACCATGCCCGGGTTCTCCTCGACGAACTTTGCCGCCTGGAGCTTCCGGAGGATCTCCGCTGCGCTGCGGCCGATGCTATTATCGTGCACATCCATCGCTTTGAGCACGCCTGCAGGGTCAATGATGAACGAGCCGCGCAGCGAGACCCCCTCTTCCTCGATGTAGGTCCCGAAGTACTTGCACAGCTTGCCGGTTGGGTCGGCGGCCATCGGGAACGTGATAGTCTTCACTGCTTCGCTGTGGTCGTGCCACGCCTTGTGCACGAACACCGTGTCCGTGCTCACACTGACGATCTCCGCGTTCTCCTTCTGGAACTCAGGGTAGAGCTTCGCGGCCTCCTCGAGCTCCGTCGGGCAGATAAAGGTGAAATCCGCTGGGTAGAAGAGGAGCACGAGCCACTTCCCCTTGAAGTCACTCAGCTTCATCTTCTTGATGTCTTCTTGATAATACGCATCGAATGTAATGTCCTCTACTCGCTCTCCAATCTTCATACTAACCACCTCTGTTTGTGCGAGGGCAAGCGCCGTTTGCTCGTTTGCCGGCGCCTCACCTCAAGGCCCTGCACGCTCGGCGAGAATAAGAATGCTCTTTTAAATCTTATTAAGCATAGCACTTTATTTCACATAGACGCGCGTCATCACGACGTCTTCTATTGGGCGGTCATGGTTGTCCGTGGGCACGCGGCTAATGCGCTCAACGACATCGTAGCCCTTGATGACCTTACCGAAGATGGCGTGCTTTCCGTCAAGCCAGGGCGTGGGCGCGACGGTGATGAAGAACTGCGAGCCGCCCGTGTTCGGGCCGTGGTTCGCCATGCTCAGGATGCCGGGCGCGTCGTGCTTGAGCCCCGGAGCGAACTCATCCTTGATGGTGTAGCCGGGGCCGCCTCGTCCTGTCCCTGTCGGGTCGCCGCCTTGAATCATGAAGCCGGGGATGACGCGGTGGAGGATGATGCCGTCATAGTAGCCTTCGCGGACGAGCTTGAGGAAATTCCC
>RFKA01000096.1 GCA_003694385.1 Candidatus Woesearchaeota archaeon
CCGAAGGTACTCTGGAGGTTGGTGCTCCTCGAACTCGAGCGCGGCGTTACGCGCGAAGTAGGGCCCGATGAGTACGTAGTTCCTATAGTGCTCGTTCATGAGGGCGGCTTTGCTCTTCAGCACGGTGTTGATGCCGCCAACCTTATTGCAGACTTCCCACGATACTTCGAAGAGGAAGTCTGGTATGCCGCTACTCATCCAGTGACTCCTCGTATGATGACACCGAGGACAAACCCGAGGATGATGCCGAGGAGCAGCCCGTATACGAACTCTTTCGTTGTGCGCCGGAGGGCCTCCTCTTTCTGTTCTTCGAGCTTGTCCTGCACGACGCGCGTGATGGGGACGTGCGCTGCTTCCCTTGCCGCCGCGGCGACCTCTTCTTTTGATAGTTCCGGTTCTTTTGTTGCCGTTGGCTGCTCGGCGGGCGCGGCGTGTGGCTGTTCAGCGGGGTGCTCCTCTGGTGGTGCGGGCTCGACAATCTCTGGCACGTCCTCTGCGACGTCCTCACGAGGGGCTTCGACTTCGCCGAAGATCTTACGTTCGATCTCGGCCTGGATATCCGGTTCGCGCCGCTCCTGCAAGAGCGCTTCGCGCCGCTCAGTCTCTTCAGGGTAGAGCTTCTCGTTGAGGAGCTCGACGGTCTCTACAATGCTCTTGACGGCTCGCATCCGCGTGGCCAGCTCGCTATCGCCGAGCACGCCCTCCACCCAGTTTGCAAAGTCGTTTTTCTCATCATTGACGTGCCCGTAGAACTCGTCGTATGAGATCGTCTCAATCTTGTCCTTGAGTTCCTGCAAGGTCCCAGCTGCTGTGCCGTCCTTGAAATGGAACTTCTTCTCGTGTGGAATACTCATTGCTTCACCCCTTTTTGTCTCGGTTTCCGCCTGCTGCTTCGTAACCCTATTTCTTTTTCAGTGCTTTGTCAGCAACGTGTTTGTAAATCGTGAACTGGAGGTGTTTCGGGCCCGTCACCCCGAGGAGTTTCTCGGCGAGTTCGAGGTCCTCGAACACATTGGCGACCCAGTTGTAGAAGTCGTTCCTGTGCTCGTTCACGTGGTAGTTGAACACGTCATGTTCGATGTGGTCCATGACCTCCGCGAGTTCTTTCACGTTCTTAACGCGCTGCCCATTCACGAAGTAGAAGTGTTTGTCTTCAGGTACGTCGTGGACGTCGTAGATGCGAAGCGTGATGGGCTCTTCGCATTGCGCGCTCGTTCGCGTGGAGCGCCGTGCGCTGCGCGGCGTGGCTTTGGTTTTCCGTGCGGCCTTTCGTGTGGCTTTCTTCGCTGTTTTCTTCGCTGCTTTTTTCGTTGCCGCAGCCCTCGCCGTGCGCTTTACCGTCGTTGAGCGCGTTACACGTTTTGCTGTCGCGCGTTTCGTCGTACGTGTCGCGCGGCGCCGAGCCGCCTTTTTTGGTGCTGCCTTCTTCGATGCAGCTTTCTTCGATGCAGCCGCCTTCTTTCGTCCCGCCACCTTTTTTGTTTTCTTTGCCATGAATACCCACCTCTTGTTGGAATCTGGAAAGCGTGTTTAATTGATGAGTGTGCTCGGAGTTTCCGTGATGACTGGCTTCGCTGCTGGTCGCTGCGCGTTGATGCGGAGCGCGAAGTCATTGAGGACGTTCATGAATGCGATGTAGCCCTCATAAGGCGTATCGTAGGGATTGAAGTACTTGTGGACATCACCGTCGCTGAACCACTTCGTGCACATGTAGTAGAAGTGGTCGCTCGTCGTGAGCCGCCGCCAGTCATCGATGATTTTCTCGTCACCCGTTGCCATGACGGCGTCTTTAAGCTTGTACAGCTCGTCCATTGCGGTGGTTTGCATGCGATTGCCGAGCCAAGCGCTAAGGTCGCGCTCGAGGTCAGCCCAGCTTATCGGTGCATGGATATCGAGTTCCCCGACAGCCGGGTACTGCGCCGCGAGTTCGCTTGGCGTCTTGAAGTTATTATCGGGGTGTGCAAGGAACGCGCTGGGGAAGTGCTCCATGAAGGAAAAAATGCCTGTGTCTTCCCACTGGTGCTCGCCAAAGGTCTCGTAGTCCATGAAGAGGTTGACCGTGTGGCCGTTCCCGTTCACTGCGTTAATCCAGTGCACGTACTTGTCTACAGTGAGCGGGTGCTCTTCCCAGCTCTTGTTGCTGAAGCGGAAGGCGATATCATCGCTGAGCTTGTAGTTCTTCAGGAGGAGCTTGATATGGGGCGCGGTGACAGCCGTGTAGAGGAAATTCGGGCTGCGCCAGCCGAGGATGTGGTCGGCTCCTTCGGCGAGTACGGCGTCGAAGCCTTGTGCTTGGAGGTGGTGCGCGAGCTCATTGTTGAAGATGAGTTCTGTGTTGCGGAAGACGCGCGGTTCCTGGTTGAAGAGTTCCTTGATACGCGCCTTGTGCAGCGCGACTTGCGCGTCGAACTCCTCCTTATTGTAGAGGAAGCTGAGACTGTGGTAGTAGGTCTCCGCGAGGAACTCAACGCAGCCCGTGTCGGCGAGTTCCTGGAAGAGCTTGAGCACGTAAGGCGTATAGCGAGCAAACTGGTCGAGAGCAGTACCTGTGATACTGAACGCGACTTTGAAGCGTCCTTGGTGCTGCCTAATGAGCTTGAGGAGGAGCTTGTTCATCGGGATATAGCACTTCTTCGCAACCTTCTGCACCACTTCTCTATTCTTTGCGTGGTCGAAGTAGTCGTGGTTCCCAATATCGAAGATACTGTAGTGGCGTAGGCGGTCGGGCTGGTGGACTTGGAAGTAGAAGCAGACACTAACCATTGACAACCTCCTCATAGATATGCTCCACTTCTGTCGCGGGTTTCTCCCAATTGAATCCCATGACTTCTTGGTTGCCGCGGTCCGTGAGCTCCCGGTGGAGTGTCCGGTAGCTCAGCGCAGCCATGATTTTGTTCGCGATGTCATTGACATCCCAGAAATCAACTTTCAGCGCGTGCTTCAGGACCTCGCTGATACCGCTCTGGCGGCTGATGATGACGGGGGTTCCTTGGTACATCGCTTCGAGGGGGACGATGCCGAAGGGTTCGCTCACGCTCGGCATGACGAAAACATCCGCCATGCGGTAGAGCTTGTCGCCCTGCTCTCGGTTCACGAAGCCGGGGAAGATGAATTTGTCGCCGATGCCGAGTTCTGCGGCGCGCTCAATCATGCGTGGGAGCATGTCGCCGGTGCCGGCCATGACGAACTTCACGTTCGGGTTCATCTCGAGTACTTTCTTCGCTGCTTCCATGAAGTAGTCGGGTCCTTTCTGGAGGGTGATGCGGCCGAGGAAGAGGACGACGCGGTCTTGTTTCCTGATGGGAAACTCTTCAGGCAGGCCGGGGCGCCTGTTGAACTCGACTGCGTTGTAGACAATGCGGATCTTGTCTGGGGGAACGTGGTATTGGTAGATGCAGCGTTTGCGTATCATGTTGCTAACGGCGATGACCCGGTCGGCGGCGAGCATGCCCGCGCGCTCAATTGCGTAGATGCGTGGGTCGGCGTGTTCGCCTCCTGTTTTGTCAAACTCTGTGATGTGCACGTGCACAATGAGTGGTTTTCCTGTGAGTTCCTTAAGGGCCATTGCTGCGGGAAACGTCGTCCAGTCATGGGCGTGGATGACGTCGAAGTCCATGCCCAGCTCCGTGACGAGGAGCTTGACTTTCTCGGCGAAGAGGTGGATTTCCTGCAGGAGGTTCTCGCCGTAAAGTTTCCCTGCTGAGCCGCGTCCATGTTTGAGGAGTGTGCTGAGCCGCCGTCCGTACTCGTCATAACCGGTGTACGCTTCGAGGAGACTGTCGATGCGCGCGACCGTGACGCGTTTATCGAGAATAAGGTTGTCCGCAACCAGGAGTTCGCAGTGGTTCGCGTGAACATGTTCGGGGCCTCGTGGCATGATGTAGGTCACGGTGACGCCGTGCTTCGCGAGGGCCTTCGTAAGCTCGTAGCAGACAATGCCAACGCCTCCCGCGAAGTAGGGTGGGAATTCCCACCCGAGCATCAGGACCTTCACCTCACCTCTTCCCCCGTAAGCTCTTGGACAACACTCTGTGCTACCCGTCGGTGATTGGTGAGGTTGTATTTATAAACTTTTGGTCGTCATCGTCGAGAAAAATAATTTTGTTTTTTCGATAATTAATAAATTACATAATTTAATAAATACATAAAATATATAAACGCCGCTGAGGGCTTGAAAACGTGAAATTCGAGCAGTACACAACCGGCACCAGTTGGCAGGTACTCAAGAGTATTGCTGAGAAACCACGGTCGGCGAGTGAGATTGCCCGCACAATCGGGGCAAGCATAGCAAACGTGAGCCAGCGAGCCCGCCTTCTTGAAGCACACGGAGTCATCACGAGAACGAAAGAGCAGCACGCAGGAAAAGGAAAGCCACACCAACGCTACGCAATCACAAAACCAGTCACGCTCCTCGCCAGCATAGCACAGGGCACTGCTCGCAAACGAACGTTCACGCCGAACGAGTTCCAGGAGCAACTCCTCAACATCCTCAACTGGCCGAGGCAAGAAGACCAGTTCTTCCTGCTCAAATTCCTCTGCCTCCACGAGGAA
>RFKA01000097.1 GCA_003694385.1 Candidatus Woesearchaeota archaeon
ACCGTCGTATTCGTCACGAGCGAACTCACTTCATAGTCAAACGCTTGGTACGGGTCAAACCGTCCATGCTCATCAACAGGATTCCAGTATGGCCTGAGGAGCAGCGTGCGGCGGGGGCGCACGTAGATACCCCGCTGATACTCATTGAAGGAATGAGAGCCATATTGATGAATCGTTTCGTGATGGTGCGAGGCGAGCACATCAGGAAGAAACTCTCCTGTGAAGGGCTGGTAACTGAAGCGCCCAACGTAAGAATCCTGCTGGGGGACGCCATCAATCTCGAGCGTCATATCAAGGATATTCTCGCCGTTCCGCAGCCAACGACGGTTGCCCATGGGAGGAATCACGACGTTCGTGAAGGGCGGGGCCACGTCAGCATCTTCAACACTCATCTCCGTAGGCTCGGGTTGCGGCGCGATATACCAGTACCCATCAACAGCACACCGTACAAGCTCATACTGCACACTGCTCGCCTGCTGATTGAGCCGCTGAACGACTTCAGCCCACCGGCGGCGCTCCTTTGCGTACTGCTCTCCCAGTTCTTCCCGGTGAGCATCCGTGGAGTCCTTGTTCCTCATCCGCCATCCTCTCGTTAGCCACACCCTTTGTCTTTCTATTCCTTGTCATTCCTAGTGGGGTTTGAGGGGTTGCCCACAAGTATTTATATGCTATTCATACGTGCCGCTTTCATCTGTGCTGATGAGCGCCGCCAACAGCTTTAAAAGAGGCTGCGCGGTCCTCTCTGGCGACATGCTCCGAACACACACGTGTGGGGAACTCAGGAAAAAAAACGTGGGCGCCACAGTGACGCTCGCAGGATGGGCGGACTCAATACGCGTCCAAGGAAAAATAGGTTTCATCCTCCTTCGCGACCGTTACGGCCTCACCCAGTGCTTCATTGGAAAAGAACTCGCGGCGGAGCACAACCTCGCTGAAATACGTAAAGAGAGCGTGCTTCGCATCACGGGAGAAGTCAAAGCGCGCCCCGCGAACCAAGTGCGCACAGAGATGGCGACAGGAGAGATTGAAGTAAGCGCGACAGCACTTGAAGTGCTTAACCCGGCAGACCCGCTCCCGCTTGAACTTGACGAAAATATCGTATCAACCGAAGAAACGCGCCTACAGTGGCGCTACCTCGACCTCAGACGTCCACGGATGCAGCAGAATCTCATCACGCGCCATGCCATCACGAAGGCTATGCGCGACTACCTTGGCCAGCACGGCTTCCTAGAGATTGAGACACCGTTCCTTGCGAAGAGTACGCCGGAAGGCGCGCGCGACTACCTCGTCCCGAGCCGCATCAAGAAGGGCAGCTTCTACGCGCTGCCCCAGAGCCCCCAGCTCTTCAAGCAACTCCTGATGATTGGCGGCTACGACCGCTACGCGCAGATCGTCAAGTGCTTCCGCGACGAAGACCTGCGCGCTGACCGCCAACCAGAATTCACGCAGCTCGACATCGAGATGAGCTTTGTCGAAGAGGAAGACGTCATCCAACTCATAGAAGGCCTCATGGTCCACCTCTTCAAAGAAGTCCTCGGCGTAGCATTACCACAACCCTTCAAACGACTCACGTACAAAGAGTCGATGGAGCAGTATGGTCGTGACAACCCGGACCTGAGAGAAGAACTTGGTGTCGACTGGGCACCCGTGTGGATTGTCGACTTCCCCATGTTTGAGTACAGTGAGGAGGACAAGCGCTGGTACGCAATGCACCACCCGTTCACCCAGCCACGAGAACTCGACCTCCTCCTCGCGGGGAAACACGAGAGAGTCTTCGCGCGCGCCTACGACCTCGTCCTGAACGGCAGTGAAGTCGCGGGCGGCTCGATCCGTATGCACCGCTACGACGACCAAATTAAGGTATTCGAAGCGCTCGGGATGCGCGAGGAAGACTACAAGGAGAAATTCGGCTTCTTCCTTAACGCACTCCGCTATGGTGCGCCACCGCACGGCGGCATCGCGTTCGGCCTCGACCGCCTCGCTGCACTCATGACTGGCTGCGACTCAATCCGCGACGTCATCGCGTTCCCGAAGAACAAGGAAGCAGCGGACCTCATGCTCGACGCGCCAAGCAGCGTGACCAAAGAGCAACTGGATGAGCTCGGCCTCAAGAAAGCATAGTTTTCTCTGTGGGTCCAAATCTCCCCCTTTACCCTTACTCGAGCCTTCTTGCCTCAGCACTCTTGTTCTAACTCTTGTTCCCGCTCTTCTGCCTTCTGTCTTTTCTGCACATTCCACCCGCTGCGGGATTTGCTGAGGGGTTGACTGCGACGATAGCGGCGCTGAAGAGGAAGAGCTGCGCACTATAGGAGAGCCAGAGCGCGATGAGCATGAGCAAACCGACGGCGCTGTACGACGTGAAGAGAACGCTCTGCCCGAGCAATACCCCCATAACGACCTGGCCGAGCGCGAGTGCGGGAGCGGCTATCATTGCACCCGTCCACGCTGCACGCCAAGAAGGGGCACGAGCAGGAACGAAACGGAACACCAGCGCGAACAATGTGGCGTTCAAGAGGAGCGAGAAAACGACGCTGACGACCGGCCAGAGGGCTCCACCAAGGGGGAGCTCGTACAGAATGATTCTCATTGCGGAGAAGAGCAACCCAGTAATGAGGAGCGGCAGCATCAAGAAGACGAAAGCGCACACCATGAACAGTGCGATAATGTAGTCCTGGAGTTGCGGCCGGGCCTCCCCACCAAACAGCGTATTGAGCGAGACGCGGAGCTGCCTGAAGACGCGCGAAGACGCGTAGGCGAGCACGAGCACGCTGAACGCCGTTGTCGCCACGCTCTGCTGTGCGTCCCGAAGCAGCACGAGCAGCGCTTGTAGCAAGCGCGCTCCGGCACCCCCGCCGAGTCGTTCAGCAATATCGATGAGCGCGGCCTCCGCGTTCACGAAGTGACTGAGGAATGCAATGCACAGTAAGAGCAATGGTACTATGGAGAGGAGTGCGTAGAACGCGAGCGCGGCGGCGTGCTGCTGCAAACCTTTTTTCCTCCAGAGAGTCCAAGCCTCACGAAGCATACTCATTTCTCTGCACGACCTCTTATATATAGCTGATTGACGTTTGCTGACTGATGAGGCTGAGCTGTGAGAATGGGGGGTGGAAGCCGAGTGGTGGATGCCGATTGGTTGGCGCTGAGTGGTTAGCGGCTGGTATTAGTTTGCTAATTGACTGTACGGCGCTATATGTCCTGCAAACAGGTCTCAACAGGGCGCCAGGGTATTGCCACAACACTCTCAAACCACAACCTTCTTGAATACGAACAAATGCAACTGGTGCATGGCAATCACTACGCAAGCACGAACCGTCGTGCTCCACAACGAGGAGCTCCTGTTGCTCCGCTGCAAGTACGAGGATGGCGTGTACTGGGTACTCCCCGGTGGGCGCCAGGACTTTGGTGAAACCATCGAGGACTGCGCGCGACGAGAAACCCTCGAGGAGACAAACCTGCCCGTCACGATTGAGCGGCCGCTCTACCTGCAGGAAGTACTCAAGTCCAAGCAGCAGTCACTCGTCCTCTTCTTCCTCGCAAAGCCTGCAGGCGATCCGCTCAAGATTACGCATGAGCACGACCCCGACGCCACCGAGACGAGAATCCTCGGCGTGGAGTGGGTGCCCCTCGCGAGAGTAACGACGCTGCGGCAACGGCAACCAGATGTTATCCGACAAGTGCTCTTAGACCGGGAACGTGGCTGGGCACCCGGCGTGCGCCTCTTGTCCACGGTAAGACGATGACTGTGCACGACGACATCATCGCAGTGCTCGACCGCGAAGGAGTCGACTACACGCTCCTCGAGCACGACCACGTGCATACGAGCAATGACGCGGCGAAGGTTCGCGGAACCAAACTCGAAGAGGCCGCGAAAGCACTTGTCCTCGAAGCAAAGAATGATGGCGAGCGCTTCGTGTTCATGTGCGTCGTTAATGGTCACCGACGCGTAGACCTGAAGAAAGTCAAGCTGCTCATCGGGACGAAGAACGCGAGCCTCGCACACCCCGATACCGTGTTCGAGCGGACGGGCTGCAAAGTCGGTACCGTCCCGCCATTCCCTGCTTTGCTCGGGCTCAAAGGCTACGCAGATGAAGCCATCCTCGAGCAAGAACACGTTGTGTTCTCGGCGGCGAGCCACTACAAGAGCGTGCGCATGCGAAGCGAGGACTGGCTGCGCGTCAGTGGCTGTACCCTCGCGGCAATCGGGAAGAACTAGCGGCGGAGGAACACAATGTATCACTCAACGCTCTTCCCGACGACTTTTTCTTATGCTTGTTAGCGCTTTTTCCAATACTTTTTTTAACGAGGAGAAGACCCTCGGGGCCATGGACTTCCTGTCAATCAAAGAAGCGATGGCCCAGGGCGGCGGCACAGTCAGCGTGCGCGGCTGGGTGTACCGGGAGCGCGGCAGCGCAAAAGTCAAGTTCGTTGTACTCC
>RFKA01000098.1 GCA_003694385.1 Candidatus Woesearchaeota archaeon
ACACGGTGCAGCCTCCACGAGAGCGCCACCTCAATGAGCGCGAGCAAGAGAAAGAACAAGGAAATGCCATTGGCGGCCCCGAACTCAACAAAGGCCAATTTGTGGCCAAAAGAGAATACGAGGATTTGCTCCGCAAAGACGAAGAGCAAGAGCATTGCTGCAGCGGTGGATAGCACTACACGTCGTGCACGGGACTCGTGTGCGCACACCACGCACAACAGGATGAAGAACAGCCCTATTATGGGTGAGAAAAGAACGACGCCCACGCCAAGGAGAGGAAGAAGGCCATACATGCCACGCTGGAGGGCGAGAAACATTGCGAGCCCTAAAACTAAGGCAACGGGAAGGGGTGAAAGTGAGATGAATGTACTGATAAAGACGGGGTTCACGGCCACCGTGAGCAAGACAAGCGCTCGTTGCGGCGCGCGCAGCGGGAGTATCCTATCCAAGAGATACAAGGAGAGTATGCCCAACGCGACGCTCAGCATGATGCCGAATTCACTCCACGGGCCTAGAAAACGCAAGAGGAACGCGTATGCGGTTGAGGGCTCTGCTGCAGCGAGAATGTGCTCATAAGATACGGGGAAAGGGGCGAGGGGGTGGCCTTGCAGGGCGCGGAGGCTCAATGGAGTGAAGAGGAGGGGTGCGGCGGCGGCCAAGACCATCTCTGTCGAGAACTGCCTCATTGTTGCACCTCAAGCGCGCATGCGACGCCGTAGACGACTGTTACCGCACCCTTGTGGAGGATGGGGAAGCAGTCTCGGTCGTCAGTCAACGCGCTTCGCTCCGAGTAACGTGCGTTCTCGAGCGGTCCTAGGAGGATGTGCGTCACTCCATACTTTGAGAGGAGTTCGACCGCTGACACGGTGAAGGGGGTTGTATAGATTGTGTCAATGTCCTCGAGAATCCTGTCAGGTCTATTGACGAGCAAGAACGCTTCGTCAGCAACATAGGGTTTGTGCGCCACCGCATTGATGAGGAAGCCGTTCTTCGGGGACGCGAGCACGACAGCCCCTTCCTGCGTAGAGAGCCACCGCATCGTTGCGAGTTCATCCTCTGAGGGGCCGCCCAACGGCTGGATCCCCGCCACGATTGCTGGAAGGAGGCTCGTGAGGACGAAAAAGAGGAGCACGCCCAGCGTAAGGGGCGTGCGGAACGCTTCAAAGCGCGTCTTCCGTAACCAGAGAGAGAACTGGAAAATCCCGTGTGCACTCAATATCGAGAAGACGAGGCTTAGGACGAGGAGCGTCGTCGTGAGCGGCAACAGTTTCAGGAAGGCGAAGAGGAGCGTGGCAAGCCCGAGTGCGGTTACGAGGAAGAGTCTCCGGGAGCGCGTCACATAAGATGCGTGGTAGATTGCGTAGAGGCCGAGCGCTGTCGGCACAGCCCCGACGGAAACAATCATTGTGAGGAGGGTGAAATCGCTAAAGCTCTCTGCGCGTACGGCGAGCGGCAAGTTCCCCGTGAGGATAGTGAAACCATGTAAGATAAGCGCGCGTTTATAGATGACGAGCGTCCACCAGAACGTGAGGAGGCCTGTGAAGAGCGCAGTCTCATAGTAAGCAACATCCATGCTGAGCCGCTCAGCGAGGAGGATAAGCGAGAAGAGAAGGAACGTCGCCACGATGAGCCACGCAAGGGGAGAAATGAGCGCCAAGAGTGTTATGAAGACGAGCGCCCGCTTCGGCTGCTGTTCGACGGCGAGCAAGCCGTAGATAGCGAGCGCGAGGAGGGGGAGGCCAAGAGTGAGGGGGTGAGCGGTGTTGATGTACGTGCTGAAAATGATTGGGGAGAACCCCACGAAGAACGCAGCGAACAAGCTTGGTGCTCGCGCGTTTGTGAGGCGGTGGCTGATGAGATAGACGAGCGGGACGAGAAGCGCCAAGAGGACATTGGGGAGCACTTTGACGACTACTTCCGGGCTAAAAAAGAGGGAGAGGAAGGCAACCAGGTAGTAGAATGCGGGATTAAAGACATAGTCACGGCCTTCATAGCTGAGCGCATCATGATATCTCGGAGTTCCCGTCTCGCGTATCTCTTCGGCTTGCAAGAGGGTGAAGTAGCTCTCGTAGCTCGGGTTTCCATTCGCGAAGCTCACTGAGAGCCTGAGGGCGAGAACAAGGACGAACAAAGCGGCAAGAAAGAGCGCATACTTTGTACGGGCTTGCATAGACGGGAAGGGTGGAACGAACTTTAAAAACACTCCGTTGCCAACCGCGCCGTTGCCGGATCGCCCGTGGTCGTCTTGCGGGCTAGGGATTCAGGAGCCCACGTGAGCACCTGGTCTTGTCCTGCTCTTCCAGTGCCTCTTCGGGTGATGCTGAGACCCAAGGCCTCTCGGCAAAAGCTAAAGCCTCGCGGAAGTAGAAGAAAAGAAGTGAAAAGCGTTAGTCCTCATCAGGGTTGTAGCTTGGGACGGCGCTCTTATTAATAATCATGATGTCCCCGATGCTCTTGACGAGTTGATGGGGCACGATTACGCCTTTCGCGCTGCCAAGCACCTTGTTAAGGAAGCTGTTTTTTGTCGCACGGACACGCCAACCAAAGATTTTGTTTTTCGTGAGGATGCTCTCCTCAACATCCCCAAAATAGTCTCCCGTGTCCGTAAAGACTTTCATATCGTATGTCTCCGTGATTCGCTTCATCTTTAACATATGACCACCTACTCGCAATAAGGAACCAGCACAGGCCTTTATTTAAATTTTTGGGTGGGATGCAAAGTCCCTGACAGCAGACAGTTTCCTACCCCCGCCAACTTTTTGTTCTCAGAGAGCATAAGTTCCCCTGCCGCGCCAGAAGGAGAAACATTTATATAGTGAAGGGTGCGATAAGGGCTTGAACAAGAGGTGATGTTCCAATGCTAAGTCAAGTCGATGCAGTTATCCTTGCCGTTATCTTGGGCACCCTTGCGGCGATTGTCTACTCCCTGCGCATCCTCGTGCTAATGGAGCGGCGCATCGCACGCATTGACCGCCACATCGAGATGCTTGTGGATAAGGTCCTTGTCGAAGAGAAGAAAATCGAGAAGATTGCGACTAGGAAGAAAAAATAAAACGCCTTTTTCCTCTCTCTACGCTATGAGTTCTTCAAAGAGGAGCCCCCGCTTCTGCTCCTCAGGTCCAACAACGAAGCCCCGGGGGGTTTCGCGCAGGTCCTCAAGAGTGAAGAACAACCATTCGTGACGAAAGAACTTAATGGCCACCCACGGCTCAGCCCCAAATTTCTCCGCGAAATAGCTGAGCCCCTTAATTTCTTCCGCGGGAAAATATTTCCTCTTCTCAGTCGTGAGTTTTACTTCAATTGCTATTTTGCGCAGATTATTGCTCGCGAGGACATCAGGGCTTGGGTATTGCGAGCTCCCGCTTCCCGCGACGCGCAAGGCAGCCCAGCCCGCCGCCCAAAACTTATGGATGAGGTCGCGCTCAGCATTAATACCCCTGCTCTTCCTCGACATAAGAAGCAAAAAGGCAGATGACCTTTTAAACGTTGATGGTGACCGTCCGAGAACCACTTCCTGCCGGCACAAGACTCCAGGTCGGGACTCCGACGGGAGCAACCTCCACAGCTATTGCACACAACCACAGTTGCACACAATGTTTTTAATAGCCAGTCATCTCGCTGAAGATGTGTG
>RFKA01000099.1 GCA_003694385.1 Candidatus Woesearchaeota archaeon
CCGAGGGCGACCGAGTAGAGCGTGTGCTGCGCGCTCTGTGCAGCCTCGCCATAAGCTTCCGGGTTGTACAAGCGGGCCTTCACGAGCTCGAGGTAGTTGTCGCAGAAGGTCCGCCAGAAGAACTGCTCAGTCTCAAAACGCGTCTTGCTGTACTCGTAGCGGTCAAAGTGGTCCGTCACATCTTTCACGACGCGCGCAAACTTGCTGAGGATCCAGCGGTCAAGCACGGCGAGCTCGCCCGTGAAACCCTCGTAGTGCTCAAGGTGCATGAGTGTGAACTTCATTGCATTCCACAGCTTTGTGATGGTCTTCTGCCCTGTCTGGAGGTCTTTCTCCATGTAGGGGAGGTCGTCGCCGAGTTTCACGCCGGCCGCCCAGAAACGAAGGGCGTCGGCGGAGTACTTTTTCATGACGTCTTGAGGCGCGATGACGTTCCCCTTGCTCTTGCTCATCTTCTGCCCTTTCGGGTCGAGCACGTGGCCGCTGATTACGATGTCTTTCCACGGCACGGTGCCGTGATGGAAGTACGCCTTGACGATTGTGTAGAACGCCCAAGTCCTGATGATGTCGTGCGCTTGCGGACGCATACTCATCGGGAAGAGTTGCATCAGGTTTTCCTCGTGCCCCCAGCGCAAGGCTATCTGCGGCGTGAGACTGCTAATGTTCCACGTATCCATGACGTCCGTGTCAGCGTGCGCGCCCGGCTTTGGCGTGCGCGTCGGGTCGACGGGGAGCGCTGCTTCATCCGCGAGAATGACTTCGCCATCATCCTTGTGCCAGACGGGGAATGGAACGCCATGAAAGCGCTGGCGCGAGATACACCAGTCGAAGTTGAGGTTCTGCACCCAGTGCTCAAAACGGACGCGCATGTGCGCCGGGTACCACCGGATTGCTCGTCCTGCTTCGAGCAGCTTCTCTTTATGGTCGAGAACACGAATGAACCATTGGGGAGTCTTGAGGAACTCGATTGGCGTGCCACAGCGTTCGTGGACGTTCACGGCGTGTGTGATGGGTTCTTGTTTCAGGAGGTAGCCGTGCGCGTCGAGATCAGCAATGATTTTTTTCCGCGCGTCGATGATAGAGAGTCCTTCGTAGCCTTGCGCGAGCTCGTTGAGCTTGCCGTCCTCTGTGAAGATGACGCGGAGGGGGAGCTTGTGGACGCGCCATTTCTCCACGTCCTCCTTATCGCCAAACGTACACACCATCATGAGGCCCGTGCCCTTATCTTTCTCTACCGCCTCGTCAAAGAGGATGGGCACGTCATAGTTGAAGAGCGGCACAGTCGCGAATTTCCCCTTGAGATCTGCGTAACGCTCGTCGTCGGGGTGAGCGAAGAGCGCGACGCAAGCAGGAATCATCTCTGGGCGCGTCGTCGCAATAACGAGCTGCCGCTTCCCGCACGAGAACCGGACGTCATTAAACTGGCTCGTCTTGTCGATGTTCTCGAACTCTGCTTGCGCGATAGCTGTTCTGCACGAAGGGCACCACGCCACGGGCGTCTCTGCGCGGTAGATGAGTCCTTTCTTATAGAGATCGAGGAAACTCTTCTGTGCGATGCGTTGGCACTCCTTGCTGATTGTGCTGTAGGTGAGGCTGAAATCACAGCTCATCCCGAGTCGGACCCAGTCAGCAATGAACGCCGGCCGCAGCCCGTCAACCGTCTCCTCGACAAGCTTCCGATAAGCTTCACGCTCGAAATCCCTGCTCCGCACGTTCCTCGTCTTCTCAACGAGCCTGTCCGTGGGCAAGCCATTATCGTCGACGCCGAAAGGGTAGAAGACGTTCTCGCCTTTCATGCGGTGATAGCGCGCAATGAAGTCTTGCTGGGCGTAGCTAAAGCTGTGGCCGAGGTGCATCTTACCTGAGAACGTCGGCGGTGGAGTGTCGATACTGTACACGGGGGCGTTGGCGTTGGGGTTAAACGCGTACACACCCATTTTCCGCCACGCGGCCTGCCAGCGCTCTTCAGCCTCATGGGCATCATAGCGTTTCGGGAGCTCCATGGCGAGGCGGGGCAGAAAAGCGTTTTTATAGTTTTACGTGGACGAGGGACTCACGCGACACCAGAAGAAAACACAGTCTTATCGCCACAGACTTATTGCGTGAGGCTCAGGACTGCTTCGTGAGCCGTTGGTAAATCAGCCTCCTTCAAGAAGATGCTCACGTTCGGCTCGACGGAGAAGATGAATATGATGTTCACATTATAGTTCGCGAGTTCGTTCGCGATGCGTGCGAGCACACCTTTAGAGTTCCACCCTTCAGCGGTGAGGCTAAGGTTGAGGAGCGCAAGACCGGGGTCGACGCTCACGATGTTCCCCTCGGGGAAGAAGCTCTTTGCGCGGCGGAGGCTCTCCTCGTCAATCATGATGACGGTTTCATTCCTGCTCTTGAGGAGGCGGAATATCTCGCTCTTGTAGAACTCTGCGTCGCGCATGAGCTCGCTTAAGTATTTGTAGAGATTCACGCTGTTCTTGAGGTGAAGGGCGGTGATACGCGTCTTCGTGCTCACAACGGCATCTCTGAGGGCTTTGCGGACCCTATTGTACTCTTCCTGCACCCCTTTGTCTGTGTGGTAGCGGCGGATGGCACTGATGATCGAGTCGAGGCTTCCCTGAATAGCATATTGCTTCTTGATGTACGCTGCAAAGCCTGAAACATTAATGATTCCACGGGAGAGGTCACGCCTTGCGCTCGGGTCCTCGTCGATGAGACGCCAGACTTGCTTCGTGATACTGGTCATGGGCGGCAGTGTTCAGCCCGGCTTTAAATTCCTTGCGCAGAACTATGGCCTCCTTGAATGCAGTCCTCGACACGTAAGATTTATAAAATCCACTGTCGTTTACACAACAGTTTAGTCGATGGAGGCTGGGTACTCATGGTTAAGGAACTCAAGACTGCGCTGGTTGTGATAGCGGCATTCGCCTTTTTCTCATTTGCGATAGCGTTCGGTATTAGTGGCGATAATCTGTCAGGTCACGCTACGAGCACGGCATTCAGAGGGAACACTCCTGATGCAGTACAAGGCTTGACGCCATGGTGCCAGCACTACGACCAGGATGGTGATGGGTACGAGCGCGTCATGTGCCGTGGCCGTGAAGCAAAAGGAGTGCTCACGGACTGCATGGACTGTGTTGGCAGTGAATGCGCCAAAGTAAACCCCAATGGCGGAGTCTGCATTAGTGGGACCACGATGATGACGTGCGCTGACGGAGAGGTCCACGTCAGGGAGTGCCCGGGTGGCTGCGTCCCCTCAGGAACAGGCGCATCTGACTACTGTAACCCCGCCCAGCCCGTCCGACCGGCACCGAGCCCCAGTAGGCAGCTCGGTTCAAATAACTTGCAGTACGGGACGGTTGTCTAGAAAACACCTTTCTCCTTTTCTCTCCTCCATGCCGGCCTCTAGTAGGTGTTATGCACTCATGAGTCGCTGAGAAGGCGAGAGAGTATGCGCACGCCCCAGCCAGTCGCTCCTTTAGGGATGTAGGCGCGCTCACGGTCCTCCATGACAGCGGCGCCGATATCGATGTGCGCCCAATGCGCGGGTTGCTCCACGAATTCCTGAAGGAAGACCGCGCCTGCCTGCACTCCTGCAAAGAAGCTGTGGCCGAGATTCTTCACGTCGGCTATCTCGCTCTTCACGTCTTCTTTGTAGTCTTCCCAGAGCGGAAGACGCCAGGCGCGGTCACCCGTACGCTCTCCGAGCGCTACGAGTTTTTCTGCGAGTGCGTCGTTTGGGCTGCACACTGCAGCGGCGAGCGGACCGAGGGCGACCATGGCGGCACCCGTAAGCGTCGCTAAGTCAATGAGCGTATCTGGCTTGCGCGTACTCGCATAGCTGAGGCAGTCAGCGAGGACGATGCGGCCCTCGGCATCAGTATTCGCAACTTCAATCGTCTTGCCATTACTTGCCCGCACAATGTCACCTGCGCGGTAGGCTTTACCATCAATCATGTTCTCGACGGCACCAATGATGACGGTAACGTGCTGCTTGAGGCCGAGCGTCGCGACGGCGTCAAGCATGCCGAGGAGTGCGGCAGCGCCACCCATGTCGTCCTTCATGTTCTCGAGCATCTTCTGTTTGAGGTTGTAGCCGCCACTGTCATAGCAGACGCCCTTGCCACAAAAAACGGTGTGGCGCTTTGCCCCTCGCTTCTTGTACTCAAGGATGAGCATGCGGGGCGGGACTGCGCTGCCCTTGCCGACCGCGAGAATGGCGTGCATGCGCCGCTTCTCAAGCTCTTTCGCGTCAAAGACGGTGAACGAGAGCTTGTGTTTCGTCGCGATCCGTCTCGCTTCTCGCTCAAGGTCTGCCGGCGTCATGTCACACGCGGGCGTGTTCACGAGGTCGCGGGCGAGGAGCGTCCCCTCGACGATGGCGAGCGTTTCATCAATGGCTTTTTGCGCAGCACGCCCCTCGCGCCGCTCCTCAACGAGCACCAAGAGGTGCGTCAAATCCTTTAGGTCTTCAAGACCTTGCGTCTTATAGCGTACGAAACGGTAGCTCGCGAGCTGCGCGCCTTCGACGAGCGCACTGATGATGGCTGGCTTCGCCACGCGTGGAAGCGCAGGAGGAATGAGCAAGAGGCTCTTGGCTTTCTGCCGCGCAGTCTTTGCTGCAATGCCTGCTGCGCGGCGAAGCGTCTCCACTGTTGCTCGCCGACGCTCGCCGAGCCCGACGAGGAGAAGCCAGCGAATTGGTCCTTCAATGCGGAGGAGCTCGGCCTGCCCTGTCTTCCCCAGAAACTCTTTCTGAGCCTTCAGTTTCGCGAGCTGACCACCCATTGCTCGGTCGAAGCGCTTGAACGTGCGCGTCTCGTGGTCTTCATAGGTGAAGACTGCTACTGCTTCCTGCGAGAGGCTCTCGAGTTTCTCCTGGCACACGCTTGTCTTGAGTGCTCGTCGCATCAACGTCACCTAGTACCCAAAGCGCGCTTCTCTGCCGTGCTCTTTTCGTTGAAGGTAGTCGTACGCGCTGAACGCTGCGATGCACCCTTCTGCCGCGCCGGTGATCGCCTGTTTGAATTTCCTGTTCCCAACGTCGCCCGCGGCGTACACACCCTCAACGTTCGTCCGGCTCTCCGCATCAATAATGATCTCGCCCCGTTCATTCCGCTCGACACCGAGGGGCTTTGCGAGTTCACTCTGTACGTCGGCGCCAATTTCCACGAAGAAGCCTTGCACGGCGAGTTCGTCACTGCCCTTGAACGGCTTTGTGAGCTTTATTTTTTCAACGCTGTTCTCGCCAAGAACTTCGACGACTTTCGTCTCATAGAGGATGTCTACTTTCTCGTTCTGCTCAAGCCGCTCCCTGTTGAGTGGCTCGGCACGCATATGGTCCTTGCGAACGATAACATAAACGTGGCTCGCGTGTTGTGCGAGGAGGTTCGCTGCTTGCGCAGCACTGTCGCCACCCCCAACGATGGCGACGTCTTTCCCTTTGAAGAACGCCGCGTCGCACGTTGCGCAATAGCTCACTCCTTTCCCCGCGAGCCGTTCTTCGCCGGGGACACCAAGGTGGCGGTGCTTTGTGCCCGTAGCAATAAGTATGGTCTTGGCGGTATAGCGCTCTTTTTCCGTCTTGACCGAGAATGTGCCATCATCGTTTTTCGTGACTGTCTCGACCCATTCTTCTTTGATGGGTATGCTGAGGCTCTCGACGTGTTCCTTGAATCTCATCATGAGGTCGAAGCCGGGGATGCTCGGAAAGCCAGGGTAGTTCTCGACATTGTGGCTGTCATTCAAGAGCCCACCAACGACCTTGCCAATAACGAGCGTCTTCATCCCGAAGCGCTTGGCGTAGATAGCAGCAGACATGCCCGCGCTGCCCGCCCCGATAATAATGATATCGTAAACATCCATAGTGCTCACCAAAAAGGGCAAGCAGAGGGCTTTTTATAAGCATTGTGCTCGCAAGGCAGGAGAAACAAACGTGTTCATTTCAGTATGAGGATGTTGCCGCGCCCACGCTTAATTTTCTGAATCTTTCCCTGCGCTTCGAGCTGCGCGATCATGAGGGACACCTTTGCTTCGCTCTCAGGCAGTTGCTTCCTGAGGTCTTTTTGCGTGATGCGCCCGCCCGCTTTCTTGATGAGGGTGAGCACTCTGTCGAGCTCGTTTGGCGCCTCGAAGAAGTTGTCGACGACGAGCTGCGAGCGTCGCTTTAGGAAGTAATAGGTCGCTCCTCCCGCAGCGAGCAAGAGCAGGACGAGAAGCAGGCGGCCCAGTATGTTCTCTGTTCGTGGCTGTGGCGTGAGTTCTATCGGGACGACTTCGCTGTCGAGTTCCTCGAGGAACTGCTCATCCTCTTCGGTCTCGGGGAAGAAAAAGAGGTCGAACTGGAACACGCCCGGTTCATC
>RFKA01000100.1 GCA_003694385.1 Candidatus Woesearchaeota archaeon
GACGACCAGCTCATCATCCAAGCAGTCACGACACTCGAACAAATCGAACACGTCGCGAACAGGCTCGTCAAGAAGGCGCGTGAATGGTATAGCCTTCACAACCCCGAGTTCGAGCACGACATTGAGGACCACGAAGCATTCATCGCGAAAGCGAGAACACAGGCGCGAGGAGTGATGGGTGGCTCGCTAAGCAAAGAAGACAAGCAAGCAATCGACGAGCTCATCACGAGCGTCGAAGCACTCTACAACGAGCGCGAGCGACTCCGCGCCTACATTGCAAAGAAAATGGAAGCAGTGTGCCCGAACACGACCGCGCTCGCAGGACCAATCATCGGCGCGAAGCTCCTCAGCCACGCGGGGAGCCTTGATCGGCTCGCAAGCGTCCCAAGCAGTACGCTCCAGCTCTTTGGTGCAGAGCGGGCACTGTTCCGCCACTTGCGCAACAAGCGGCACAAGGCACCAAAATACGGCATCATCTTTAACCACCCACTCGTGCAGCGGGCAGGAAAAGAACGCGGCAAGGCGGCCCGCGCACTCGCGGACAAACTCAGTCTTTGCGCGAAAGTCGACCGCTTCAAAGGAGCGGCCTGCGCAGAAAAGTTCATCTCACAACTCGAGAAGAGGTTCGGAACATGGGCAAGCGATTCCAGCAGCTGAAACACCACACGAAGCGGCTCTTCCTCATCTGGAAACTCGCCGTTGTGGTGATTTTGTCTGCGACACTCATCCCCCTCTTCCTGGCCAGCAAAGAGAACACAACGTTTTACCTCACGACGGTGAGCGCGAGCCTCATTGGCTACCTCCTCATGATTCTCATCGTTGCAGGGCTAAAGCAGGGCGCGCCAAAACGCTACTTAGAGAAGACGAGCACGCGCCTCCTCGTCGCGTTCGTCCTCCTCGGCGTCGCATACCTCGCGTTCCGATACAAGAATGATGAGGCAGGCAGGGCGTTACTCATCGGCAGCGCCGTCGCCTACGCGTTCTTCCTCCAGAAACTCAGCTTCCTCAGGGTGATCTTCCTGTGAACTTCATCAAAGAGCGCTCCCGCATCCTCACGGTGAACCTCACACCCGGCACAACATTTTTTGGCGAGGAGCTCGTGCGGCGCGGGAAAGAGTACCGCGTGCTCGACCCAACGCGCTCGAAGCTTGGCGCGGCACTCATGAAGGGCCTGCAGCAACACGGCATCCTCCCCGGCAAGACGGTGCTCTACCTCGGCGCCTCACATGGCTACACGCCGAGCTTCGTCAGCGACCTCGTCGGCAATGAGGGCTTCGTGTTCTGCCTGGACTTCGCCCCGCGTGTCGTGCGCGACCTCGTCTTCGTGTGTGAAGCGCGCACGAACATGGCTCCCATCCTCGCGAGCGCGAACGAGCCCGAGACGTATGCGGGCGTCGTGCCAATCGTCGACGTTGTCTACCAGGATATCGCGCAGCGAGAACAAGTCGCGATGTTCCTCAAAAACTGCGACCGCTTCTTGCGGCGGGGCGGTTATGGTCTCCTCGCGCTCAAGGCGCGGAGCATTGACGTGGCGAAGAAGCCGGGCGAGATCTTCAAGCGCGTCCGCAAGGAGTTCGAAGACGGGGAGGCGAGCAAGCGCTACGTCCTCATTGACTATCGCGAGCTCCACCCGTTCGAGAAGGACCACGCGTTCTACGTCGTGAAAAAGAAGTAGGGGGGAAGCAGAGTGGGGGGCCTGTCAATGCAAGACCGTTATGCGCGCCAAGAAGTACTACGTATCATCGGGAAGGAAGGGCAGAAGCGCCTCGGGCAGGCAGTCGTTGGCATCGTCGGCCTCGGCGCGCTCGGCAGCGTCGCGGCAGAGCTGCTTGCCCGTGCAGGCGTTGGGACACTCGTGCTCTGCGACGGCGACATCGTGGAGCTTGATAACCTGCAGCGCCAAGCGTTGTACGCTGAGGCTGACATCGGCAAGCAAAAAGTGTCTGCTGCTACGCACCGGCTCAGAGAAATTAATAGTGCAATTACTATTACTGCTCATGCGAATCACATCACGACAAGCACCGTAGCGCTCCTCGCTGACGTGCACGTGATACTTGACTGTACCGATAACTTACAGGCACGTTTCTTGTGCAACGAGTACGCGATGCGCGAGAACATTCCGTTCATCTACTGTGGTGCTGTCGAGACGCGGGGGATGATCTATGTTGTCGACCCGGAGAGCGGGCGTGCCTGCTTCAACTGTCTTTTCTCCTCGCTCAAGAGCGTGGAGAACTGTGAGGACGCAGGTGTGCTCAATGTCACGACTCACACTGCTGCTTCGCTGCAGGTTACTGAGGCGCTGAAGGTCCTGCTTGGGAGGCAGTACTGCAGAGGACTACGCTCATTCGACGTGTGGAGCGGGCGTTTTGAAGAGTTTGGCGTGCAAGCACGCAGTGACTGCCCGGTCTGTGCGGGCACGTATGACCGCCTCACAGGTAAGGTTCCCCCGCTGGAGTTCTGCGTGACGAAGCGTTCAGTGAAGGTGCGCCCGAATAAGGGGCGCTCAGTGAACCTTGAGAAACTCGGCGAGTCCTGCGACGTGCTTGAGCGGCTCGATGGCGCGCTTCGCATACGCCTCGACGGGAGAGAAGTGCTCGTGACGCGCGACGGCTTCCTTGAACTCGCCGTGCGCGACCAAGATGAGGCGCGGAGGATCGCCGAGCATATCTATACGTTAACGTGACAGCGATACACTATGAGCTCCCGTCGGCGTTTTCACGGCGGTCTTCTCAAGGGCATTCTGCTCAATGTGTTTCTCGAGC
>RFKA01000101.1 GCA_003694385.1 Candidatus Woesearchaeota archaeon
CTTGTTCGTTCTGACACGTGACGTGCAAACGGTACGTGATGACTCCCTCACCACGTTCTGGCGCGACGAGTGAGAACAAAAGGCGCCGCGTGCTGTCTTTAAGCCTGATTCCCGAGCCCTCCGCAACGCGTTTCCCCGAGGAGAGGTCCTCAAGTTCATAGCTGCACGTAGCCGTGCAGAAGAGGTAGTTGTTCGTACCCATCGTGAGTGTGGCGACTGTGGAAGTCCCTTGTGTCGTTATGATGTGCACCTCGTTCGGGGTGATGATGAGCGAGAGTGGCTCGGCCACAATACTGGAGAGCTTGAAGCCTATAATGATGAGCATGAGGAGGAGGAATGTGAGGAGAGAAAGGACGGCGGTCTTGATAAGGCGTTGTCTCTTACGGGACTTCGTAAGACGGGCGAGGTACTGATCAATATCGAAAAAACCTTGCACGGAATAGCGGAGATGAAAGAGTTCTTAAAACTTGTCCACGGCAAAAAAAGGTGAGGAGAAAAAAACAGGAGGAGAGAAAAGGTAGAAAGAGAGGGGCGGAGAGGGAACAGTAGAGAGAAAAAAAGAAGGGAAATAAACGAGAATGGTTCCCCGTTGGTCTTGAAAGACGACCCTCATTGTAACACCTGGTTTTCAACAACACCCAGTTCCTCGCACCCATATCACCAACAGGCATCGCTTCGCAGACCAGAGTAAAGCCCCACGACGAGAAACAACAAGGTTTAAAAACGGTTTCTGAATCGCTGAGTCGTGCGGGCCGCTAGCTCAGCTCGGTAGAGCGTCCGGCTCTTAATGGACAGGACTCTGCACGGAAGTGCGCTGACCAAAAGAAACCGGACGGTCGGGGGTTCAAATCCCTCGCGGCCCATAAGCTTGCTCGGAGCAGTCGGCTGAGTACGAGCGCAGTTTTTCTGCAGTGTTTTTATATGGCGGCCACAACCCCAAAGCATGAATCAGTGCACGAGGCAGGACGGGAATCAGCATGTACGCCCCCCACTGTCCACAGCGGAGAAAGAACGAGTGGCGTTGTTCACACGCCACCCGGCGATCCGCGAGCGATATAGAAACCCACGCATCATTGGTGTGGGCGCGAGCTCTCTCGTGTTGCGCGCTGAAGAGCCACGGGCGGCGCGCAGTGTTGTGCTCCGCATCCCCCGTCCGCACGGGGCACTAAAGGAGAAGGTCCTCGAGGAGATTCTCGAGCGGCGTGACGTCTTCGACCGGATTAGCGAGTGGGTGAGCTCCGAGGGAACACTTGCCCTCCCCCGCGTCCCGACTATCTACTCAATTGACACACTTGAGGACATCCCTTATACAGTCGAGCAATTCATTCCGGGAGAAACCCTTGCGACGCGCATGCGCAAGGGTCCGCTTCCCCTCCAGAGCGCTGCTCGCGTCTTCCACGACGTGGCAATGACGCTCAGAGCGATGCATGAAGGGCTGGGCATCGCCCACCTCGACCTCCACCCAGGCAACATCATGGTCACGCCCGCTGATGAAGGCTACGTACTGGATATCGGCCTCGCAAAAACATTCTCGAAAAACGGCCCCGACACCCACGGCGACTGGCTAAGCAGTACTGGTGAACGACATAGTGTGGCGCCAGAAATGCACGAGCAACTCGCGCGCTACGGAAAATACGCGGTGACGCAGAAAGGCGAGGTGTATGCCCTCGGGGTAAACCTCTATGCGATGCTCACAGGGCAGTTCCCCTTCGACGCGCAAGGCATGGAGAATGGAGAAGCGCGCGCGGCCATCCGTGCACAGCAAACGCGCGTCACGAAACGCTTCGCAGGGCAGCGTTTCCGCCTGCTTCGGACACAGGTTATGCACTACCGGGGACTCGAGAGTCTCGAACGCGTTCCAGAGCTGCGTGGGCGCTCAGACCTTGAAGACGTCGTGTTCACGATGCTCGCGCACGAAAGCGTTCGCTACCCCTCAGTCAGGGATGCGCTGGAGGACTTCACGCGCGCCCTGCCGCTCACTCGAAGCCACACTGACCGCCTCGTTCCGGGCGCGTACACGCTCGTTGCGCTCGTGGCCGCCGGCGCAATAACCGGCGTGCTGTGGATGAAACCGGAGGTGCGACAACGAGCCGGTTTCGAAGGGGGGCGCGTCGTGCAACGAGTTCAGAGCTACGAGCAGCTCTCCGAGCTCCGCCGAGACGCCCTCGCCGCGCTGCGAGGAGAAGCAGAAAGCGACTACCTCGCGGTACCGCAAGACATGGATGCGCGCATCATCCCCCTCATTGATGCGTATCGCACGGCACGCGAGGCGATCGCTGCGGAGAGGCATGTCGAGGCGCGCACAGTGCTGGAGGATGCAGTACAACTTGATGGGTTGCAGGATTATGAGCACGGATACGCCCTCCCCGTTATGCTCGCCAATGAGCTCTTACTCAGTGACACTCCAAACCTTGACCGCGTGCTTCGGTTGCTTGACGAAGGAGAATCCTTGCTTGCACGGGCTCCGCCTGCGCGCGGCCTCAAAGCTGAACGCACGGGCCTGCGCGCATCGATTGCTGAAACGCGTGCGCGCATCTTCTTTTCTCGCGGGTTCTATGAACAAGCGCTCCGTCACGTGAATGACGCACTCGCCACGAGGGCTGCAGAGGACTTATTCTCACTGCGCGCCGATATCTATGAGCGACTCGGGCGTGCAGAAGAGGCGGCTGCCGACCGCGCAAGGGCTCAAGAACCGTAAGGCGAATCGGCGCCAGCGCAGCAGAGCGAGAGGCTCGTCGGAGAGATACAAGCTGAAGGAAAGAAAAGCTGAAGGAAGGACAAGCTGAAGAAAAGGCAAGCAAAACAAAGGACACATCGAGAAAGGAATGTTGGCTATGGTGGGTTCCCAAATTCTAGAACAGGATCTCCTCGGTGATTGAGCGGTAGCGCTCGACGATGTCCCAGAGCAGTTGTTCAAACGGCGTTCTGACAGGCTGTTGCTGGAGCGCGAGGCAGCGCTGCTTGAATGCGACGAGCGCTTCAGGAGTTGGTTTGCTGCTGAGGGCCTGGAATGCGTCATGGAGCGCGAGGAGCTCTTGGCAACGGGAGAGATTCTTTGGTAGTGGTCGCTCTGCAGCA
>RFKA01000011.1 GCA_003694385.1 Candidatus Woesearchaeota archaeon
CAACGACAGTGCCGTTGCGGAAGTAGGCGTAGAAGCGGGGGTTAGCTGTTGAGCCCGCTGCTGCGCTCGTGAGGTTAAGCGCCGCAATGCTGTTGTTGATGGTGAGATTATACTCGTCGTTCGTGAAGTCTGCGCGGAGCGTGTAGCGCCTGAACTTCGTGCTGTTCACGCTATACGTGTTGTCGGCGCCATTATAGAGCGAGACTTGTCCGCTCCCACCGACCATTCGGAACTGGAGGTTCTTCGTCCCCGTCCCGAAGCGGTAGTACCCGTCCGTGCCGTCGCCCGAGCCACGCATGCGGAGCTCTGTCGTGTAAGTTGAGGGGAAAGTGTAGCCGCTCGCGATGAGTCGGCTGTTCGAGAGGGTGGCGTTCGGGTACGCGACGCCATTCACGGCGAACCAGTTGTTCGCGTTGGCGCCCCAGACGGTTGTGGAGACGGTTGTGAAGTCGTCGAAGAAGAGGAAGGTCGCCGAGCCATTGCTCGCGCTCCCGGCATGGGCGTTACCATAGTAGAGATAGATGGGTGTTGTCCCGCTGATGATGGGGACGTCCACCCATACTGTTGAGTTCGGGCCGTTCCCGCAGGACTCCACCCAATAGTTGAGGAGGGTGCTTGCGTTGCTGAAGCGGAGGTCACTACAGTCGCTCTGGAGCTGTCCCGAAGTGATGAGGCTCGTGAGGTTCAAGTTGAGTCTGACCTGGTAGTTCGTGAGCGTGCCAGCGTAGCTCAGGTTTATCTCGCGACGGTACGGCCAGCAGCTCTCGTTCTGCGCCTGTGGGCTGCCCTCTTGGCTCGTCAGGAGCGGCCAGCAACGGTTTATGCGTACGGAGCCGAGCGCGCTGATGTTCTCTGCATCACTCATTCCGGTATAGCCCGCGAAGTTGTCATCCCATTGCGTTGTCGCGAGCGTGAAGTTCACGCTCGCATTCCCCGTCAAGCCGTCACTGTCGACGGCGAAGACGCGGAGCAGGTTGCTCTTGAGGTCGGCAGTGAGCTGCGTGTTGGGCGTGAAGTTGAAGGTTTCGCCGCCAAGGGTGAAGTACCAGCGCGTCACGGGTTCGCTCGCACTCACATTCAGGTCGATAATGCTCGTGGCATAGGTGGTGTTCGTTGGGCTCGTGATCGTGACGATGGGGGCGGTGAGCGAGATGATAACTGTCTCGAGCGACCCGTTCCCCGTGTTCCCTTTCGTGTCCGTCGCGTACGCCATGTAAGAGTAGGTTCCGCTCGTCAGACCGGTGAGGTTGTAGTAGTAGTTCGTCGCATTCACGCGCACCATCGTGTAGTTGTAGTGCCCAGTGGTGTTCTGCCATTCGAGCGTGGCGCTCGTCGTTGGCTCGTCAGTCGTGATGTTCACGTAGACCCACGAGACGCCTCTCGCCCCACTCGGTGATGGCGGGACGTACGTGATGACGGGTGGGGTGAGGTCCACGGTGACGTGGATTGGTCCTGCGGTGTCCCTCCCTGCCGAGTCGCTGCAGCTATAGGTGAGGTTCATGAGGCCCTCGGCGAGGCCGGTCACGTTTGCTCCCCACGCAAGGCCGGTCACGTTCAGCATGTTCTGGTAGGCGCCACCATTCAGGCTCACATTACACTCAGTGACTTCGCGGTTCGTCGTGACGTTCGTGACTACCCAAGTGTTGCTCGTGTTCGAGTTATTCGTTGGCACGGTTGGCGTGACGATGAGGTCCGCGATGCTCACGATGAACCAGATGGTCGTGTCATTCACATTCCCCGCGCTGTCGTTCGTGAAGAAGGTGAGGCTGTGGTTCGCGTTCGTGAGGCCGACAATCGTCGTGTTCACGCAGCCAGGCACTGCCGTCGCGGCTCCGCCGTCGAGGCGGTACCAGCACTGGTCGATGCTGCGTTCGTCCGTGACGGTGAAGTTCAAGTCGACTGTGTTGCTCGTCGTGTAGGTGGACTTGTTGACGGGGCTCGTGAGCGTGATGAGCGGCAAGGTGAGGTCAATGGTGAAGTTCACGCTCGCGTTCGCAGTGTTCCCCACGCTGTCGTTCGCGTAAACAGTCACCCAGTTCGCCCCTTCGAGACCGGTGATGGTCGTGTTCACACAGCCAGGGAGGGGGACGCTGGCATTCGTCGCGTTCGCGTACCAGCACTGGTCGAGCCGCCCGTCCACGGCGGTGAAGTTCAAGTCGAGGTGCGTGGTGTTGTAGGTGGTGTTCGCCGGGCTCGCGAGCGTGACGGTGGGCGCGGTCGTGTCCACGTACACCCACCAGTTGTTCGTCTGGGCTGTGTGCCCCGCGGTGTCGTTCACGGTCGCTGAGAAGCTGTAGTTCCCATCGCCGAGGCCAGTCTTGTTCGTCCAGTAATCCGTGCCGTCAGTCGTGGTGAAGGCTTCTGCGGAGCCGTTCCAGACGAGTCGTACGGTATCGATGTTCGCTTCGGTGACGCTCACGTTGACGAGGGCCCAGGTTGCCGCTACGGTGGTGTTCTGGGTCGTCGAGGGGTTGTACTGGATGATCGGCGAGGTTTTATCAATGGTCACTGTAATGTTGGCTTGGTAGGGACTTGTTTTGTTGTAGTAGAGCGTCGCGTTATCGCCGATTGTGCAGCGGAGCGTGTGGTTCCCCTCGGTGAGCGCGTCCGTGTTGACGCTGATGCTCGCCTCGCCCGTGCTGTTCGTGTTGTCGCCGCCGAGGGCGCTTCCGCCATCATCGAAGTCCACGGCATAACTCTGGATGGGCGCGTCTGTGCCCGCGTCAGTGACGAGGCAGGACAAGGTGAGCGCGGTGCTCTCAGGGTATGCACCCGCGGGCGGTGTGAGCCAGGTGACGTTAGCGAGCCCGTAGATGAGCACCTCGGTCGTGTCGTTGCCTTTGTGGTAGTAGCTTGCCGTTGCGGTCGCGTTGAGGACTGCGGGGCCGACGGGGTACGTCGCGGGGGGCGTCCACGTGGTGTCGTTCGACGTCGCGAGTTCGTTGCCGGAAGCGTTCGTCCAGTTCGTTGCTGGCGTGAAGGGGTTGCCGAGGCTGTTCTTGGGAGGATTGCCATTCTCGTCGAGGATGATGGCCTGGAGTGTCTCCGCGACGCCGCGGTTCAGGATGCTCCCGTTCGTCGGCGTAGTGATAGTGATGTTGAGGCTCCCGTAGAGGTTGATGGTGTTCGAGACGAGCGTTGGCGCGAGCGCGACGTAGCCTTTCACTGCATCGTCGCTGATGCCGCAGCTGAGCTGGTCTGGCCCAACGGTGATTGCCGCGTAGTCATTCGTGTTGTACGTGAAGCGGGCGACGCCGCTCGCGTTGGTCGTGTTCGTCCCGAGGCTGGCGCCGACATCACCGTCATAGAACGTGACCGTGTAGCCACTAATGCCGGTGCCGAGGTCCGCATCAGTCACATTGCAGCGTATCTGGAGGACGCCACGGTCCTGGTCCGTCGTTGGGCTGTCGAAGGCTACTTGTGCGCGCCCCTCGAGTGTGAAGGAGAGCCATGCCAGCGTGTTGTTCAGGTTGCCTGACTGGTCGCGCGCGAAGAGCTTGATCTCGTGCTTCCCCGTCGTCCAGGAACTGTTCGTGCAGATGCTCACATTCGTCCAGTCATTCGTGTACGGCGAGGAGATGTTCCTCGTCACGAGTATGCTTGGCGTCTGGTTGAATTTCGCGTAGGAGAAATTGATGCTCTCATCCCAGTGCCCGCTCAGCGTGAAGCACTCATCATAGCTCACTGTGGTTTCGTTGAGGCTGTAGTTCCCTGCTGGCGAGAGGCGTGGCGGCTGGAGGTCGCCGCCGCTCACGACCGTCACGCTCTGCACGCCGACGTTGTCTGCCGTGTCGTTGTAGAGCAGCGTCGCATTGTCCGTGATGTTGCACTTGAAGTCGTAGATGCCTGCGACGCTCATGTTCTGCGTCCAGAGGGCGTGACCCGTGGCGTTCGTGTTATTCCTGCCGAGGAACTTGTAGGTGGACTCGTTCTGGAGCTTGTACCCGAACCACACGGTATAGTTGAGGATGCCCTGGCTGCTGTTCTGGTCGACGACGCGGCAGGTCATGGTGGTGTTCGTGTTGATGCTGATACTCTGGGGGTTCACGGCTTCCTCGCGAACGCTCGACCACCCCCAGACCTGGATCGTCATGATGTCTGTTTTGTTCGTGTTCCCGCTCGTGTCATTCGCTTCTTGGAACCAGCCGAGACGCCCCGGAGTGAATGTCGTCGGGATTGCGTAGCTCATGTTCGCCCATGCGCGCGTGCCGCTCAGCGTCGTGATGCTGTCGTTCGCGAAGCTCCCTGACGCATTCGTTGCGAGTTGCGCCTTGTTGAGTGCAAAGTCGTCGTGCCAGAGGGCATCGAGGCGCACAGTTTCCCCTTTGTTGGCGGTGAGCGGGCTGTTCACGGTGGTGTTGTAAGGGCGGTTCGGCTCGGTTGTTGAGAGCGTGAAGCTTCGCGAGTCGGCAGTGCTGATGGTGTAGAACGTCGTCGCGTTCGCGGTGATGTTGCAGGTGAGCGTCTCGGTGCCGGGCGTGGGGTCGGTGAAGTTGATTGCTGCCCAGCCGTTACTCTTGGTGAGCGCGTAGCCTATTGGTTTCGTGCTGTTGTAGAAGCGCACGAGGTAGTTTTGCACGGGCTGGTCGCTGTCCGTCGCGTCCGTGACGCGGCAGGAGAGCTGTACGCTATCGAACACGCTGATGGATGACTGGTTCAGGCTTCCCGAGAGGGTTTCGGCGACGCCAGAGACATTGAAGTGGATGAAGGGCGCGCTATTGTTCGTGTTCCCGAGTTGGTCGCGGACGATGAGCCGCGCTTCGTGTTCGCCAAGGAACCAGGTGCTCGCGCTCGTGAGCGTGAAGTTCGTCCAGTTGTGCGGGTTTTGCGGGCTCGTGTTCGTTTGTGTCGCGTAGGTCACGGCGTTCGTTGTTGTATAGGTCGCGTTTGCTTCACCAATTGTCTCGTCCCAGCGGCCATAGAGGAGGATTGTTTCGCCGCGTCGGATGCTGGTATCGTTGAGTCCGTACGTGCTCTGGAAGAGTTTTGGTGGCGTCGTATCTGATTGGAGGACTTCGATGACGCTCTTATCGGTCTCTGTGAACGTGCTGTGATTCACAGTGAAGGTCACTTGGGGGCTCCCCAGGGAGGTAGTGTTGATGATGAGGAAGAAGGTGGCGTTCTCCCCGGCGCTCACGGTTCCGCCGAACTGGGTGGTGTTCCAGCTGGTATTCCCGTTGAAGAGTCCGCCCTGGTGAGTCGTGTCGCCGCGCTTATC
>RFKA01000012.1 GCA_003694385.1 Candidatus Woesearchaeota archaeon
CCTATATCCTGAGACTGCACTGCATAACTTTTAAAAGAGTCCCTGCACTCCCGACGGGAATGGCTTCTCGGCAAACGAAAGAGCAGAAGGGCGGGGCGGCGAAGAAGGCAGCCGCGCGTCCAGCGAAGGACGCATCCCCGAACGGCTTTACTTTTACGACGACGAAAGAACTCGCCGTCCCGAAGACGATTGTCGACCAAGTCATCGGCCAAGAAAACGCCGTGAACATCATCCGGAAAGCGGCGCGGCAACGGCGCCACGTGCTCCTCATCGGAGAGCCAGGAACAGGGAAGTCCATGCTCGGCCTCGCCCTTGCAGAACTCCTCCCCAAGGAAAAGCTCGTCGACATCCTCGCGTTCCCCAATCCTAACGATGAGAACCAGCCGCTCATCCGCACCGTGAAAGCGGGGCAGGGGCGGGAGATCGTCGCTCGCTCAGGACTCCCTGGCGGCGCCCTCTTCAAGAACCAGCATATCTTCATCATTATCATCGCGCTCATCACGTTCCTCCTGCCCTGGTACTTCTTCAATAGCTACACGGAGAAGTACAGCGCGACCGTCGGCGCCATCATGTTCGTCGCGATGTTCCTCGGCGGGCTCCTCGTGTTCACGATGCTCGTACTCGGCGCAAACCTCGGGCGTCGCATGGGCGGCCAGCAGAAAAGCTCTGCACCGAAAATCATCGTCGACAATTTCAACAAGAAGGCCCCGAACTTCCACGACGCGACGGGCGCGCATGCCGGCGCACTCCTTGGTGATGTACTGCACGACCCGTTCCAATCCGGCGGCCTCGGCACGCCGGCGCACGAGCGCGTCATCGCAGGCATGATTCACAAGGCGCACATGGGCGTCCTCTTCATCGACGAGATTGCAACCCTGCAGGCGCATACGCAGCAGGAATTGCTCACCGCGCTCCAGGAAGGACGCTACGCGATTACTGGTCAGAGCGAGCGCTCAGCAGGCGCGATGGTGCGTACAGAGCCCGTCCCGTGCCGCTTCATCCTCGTCGCCGCAGGCAACTCGGAGACCATCAAACACATGCACCCCGCGCTCCGCTCGCGCATCAGAGGGTATGGCTACGAGATTTACATGGAAGAAACGATGCCGGATACGAAGGAGAACCGGATGAAGATTGCGCGTTTCGTCGCGCAAGAAGTCGTTAAAGACGGGAAGATACCCCACTTTAGCAAAGAGGCAGTCGACGTCGTCGTCACGGAGGCGCTCAAGCGCGCGAACAGGAAAGGGCACTTGACGCTCCGTTTCCGCGAACTCGGCGGCCTCGTCAGGGCCGCAGGAGACCTTGCCGTCGAGGAGAAGGCGTCACTCGTCACTGCAGACCACGTCGAACGCGCGCGCCGCTTCGCGCGGCCGCTCGAGCAACAGATAGCCGACCAGTTCATTGAGCGAAAGAAAGAATACCATATCATCATTACGAGCGGCCAGCAAATCGGTCGCGTGAACGGCCTCGCAGTCATGGGGAGCGGGAGCACGCACAGCGGCATCATCCTCCCCATCGAGTCACAGGTCGCGAAGGGTGGGAAAGAACACACGATCGTCGCGACGGGGAAACTCGGCGAGATTGCAAAAGAAGCCATCACGAATGTCGGTGCAATCGTGAAACGCACGTTTGGCGAAGACCTCAAGGACCACTACCAAATCTTCGTGCAGTTCCTCCAGACCTACGAGGGCGTCGAGGGAGACTCCGCATCCATCGCTGTCGCGACAACCATCATAAGCGCGCTGAACGACGTGCCCATCAAGCAGAACTACGCGATGACAGGAAGCCTCAGCGTGCGCGGTGAAGTCCTCCCCGTTGGTGGCGTGAGCGCGAAAGTCGAGGCTGCAATCGAAGCTGGCATTGAGTACGTCATCGTCCCCAGAAGCAACCTCAAAGACATCATCGTTGACGAGGAGAAGCTCAAACGCATCACCGTCATCCCCGTAGAGCACATCAGCGAAGTGCTCACGGAGGCGCTCGACTGGACAGGAAAACAAGCTGTACTGCAACGCATCAAGAAACTCGCATGAAACGCCCGCAACAATACTGGCACACGCTTGTCGCGATGGTCACGCTGCTCGCGGCGGCATCGATGCTCCTCGGCCTCCTCCGACCGTTCTACCAGCTCGGCGTCTTCTTCGCGACCGGGCCATGGAGCATTGCGTTCCTCATTGTGCACGGCCTCTTATTCCTCACTGCTGCGGTCGCGCTGTTCGCTCGTCGCTCGTGGGCGCCGCCGCTCACCTATGCGGTGTGGGCCTACACACTCCTTCTCACCCTCACCAACCTCGTCGCACTCACCTGGAAAGGAACGTGGTTCAACTACTACGAGGGCGTCATCGGCATCGATAACTATATCCTCTATGAAGGTGCAAGCGTCCTCTTCTGGCCCTACGTGTGGTACACCCTCATTGTGTTTTTGCTCGGCGGGTTCTGCGTCGGCACCCTCCTGCTCGAGCAGCGCCCAACACGGCGGCCAAGACGACGGCGTCGACCGGCCCACAGGCGAAATCACGTCGGGTAGATTCCCGACGAACGTAGTTACGGCGAGCCACTCACGACGCTCGTTATGGCGGCACTCGTTATGCAATGCCCGATACGCATATAAGCTCGGCGGGTTTCGAGGCGGGAATGGCGCGCGAAAAGGACAGCTACTACGAGAGCGCCGCGAGTTATGATGCGCTGCACAAGGAGGAGCAAGTCGCAAAAATCTCCCTCATCCTCCAGCACCTCCCCATTGCAACGCATGAGCGGCTGCTCGACGTCGGCTGTGGAACGGGCTTCTCACTGGACTACTGGCCCTGTGACGCGTATGGCGCCGAGCCGAGCCTCGCTATGATACGGCAAGCGCCGCAACGACTCCAGGAACGCATCTTCCACGTGCGCGCAGAGGACCTGAGCATCTTCCACGATGACGAGTTTGACATCGTCGTGAGCATCACTGCAATCCACCACTTCGCCGGCCTCGAGGACGGACTCAAAGAGCTGCGGCGCGTTGGGCGCGGCCGCTTCGCGTTCTCCGTGCTCAGGAAGAGCCACCGCTTCTCACTCATCGAAAAGACGATTCGCCAACTCTTCCGCGTCGAGCGAGTCCTCGAAGACAATCCCCACGATAGCATCTTCCTCTGTCGCAAAGGTTAAAAGCAGCCATCTCTTCTTTGTCCGTCATGCGCCTCACCGACCGCTTCACAATGATTCTCCGCGCGCTTAACCCTGATACCTATCCGCGGCTGTGCGCCGAGCTAAGCGTGAAGCAGGCACTCGTACAGGCCGCGTTTACCTTTCTCGTCTTCGTCATCCTCATGGCCGTGCTCTTCATTCCAGCAGCGGTCGCAGGTGCGCATACGCTCACGGAGCGGCTTGGCGCGTTCAAGGAATTCAAGCTCGGAGGGGAATACGCTGCTGACCGCATCACGCTCATGCAGTCACCACTCATCGTCATCGATCTCTCCGCGAACGCAACACTCACCGACGAACGCGTACTCATAACGAACGAGGGAGTTCTCTGGCGCTACCTTCCCCTCGGTGAGTCACTGCTACCCTGGAGCGACCTCGACGCGCGCAACCCCCCACCAGGGCTCTTCACCGCGCTCTTCATCTTCCTCCTCCCAAGCATTATTGTCTGGACGGCGCTTTTCCATCTCGTGAAATACGTCGTGCTCATCGCGCTCTTCGCGCTCCTCGCCACGCTCATCCCCCACGCTTTCCGCTTCAAGCTCTCACCAGTGAATGCCGTGAAGATTGCGCTCTTCTCTTCTACAGTGCTCATGCTCGAACTCCCACTTTTCCCTTTCTGGCGGCACGGCATTATCACGCTGGGCGTGTACACACTCTTCGTGGCACTCGGCGTCCTCCTCGTCGGCGACCGGAAAATCGCCAAGCGCGGCCCCTGGCACTAGACGGTGGCGTGTGCCTCCCGAGTCGCTACGGGGCCAAGACTTTCCAGCAACAACGTTCCGTAGAGGAAAATTATTAAGGAACGCTCTGTGAAAAGAAGGTTATGGGCTGGCTTGAACGCAGAAGAGTAAACAACGCACTGGAGAAACTCCTCGTCGACCTTCTCCGCGTCAATGAGGAATACGCTGCGGTGACAAAGGACAAACTCTCTGCTTACAAGAGAAGGGAGTACTTCGTATGCGAGCGCTGCGCAGAAGCCCAGGAGCAGATAGTCGGCCGCATTGTAAACATGCTGCGAAACGATGAGCTCGCAAAAGCACTCCATCGACTTCCGAAGAAGCATTGGGGTCACGTCTTCGCGCAGAGCGTGCTCGAGCAGCGCGCAGTCTTGCTCACGCTGAGGCAAGTCCTCAGGGACGAAATCCTCGCCATCAGAGATACGGGGACATTGCCCCAAAGTCTTTTGCGACGAGAATTCGACTACTACAAGGAGCTCCGCGAGGGCGCGCGCAATATTCCTGAGAAGCGGATCAGAGCGGGACTGAGAACGCTCAAGGCGGAAGGGCCGGAGAGCGCAGTCCTCACCGTCATCATCGCGTTAACGTTCTTCCAGCTCGCGATCATCGGTTTCGCGGCTAAGCAGGGGGATGCGCAGGCCCAACGCTTGCTCACCGACTGGAGAGCTCTCATCGCTGACTTGGTTCCACTCTGGATTGGAGGCGGGCTGGGGTACTTCGTTCTCAAGGCCTTGGAGAAGATGCGGCGACGGGGACGTTAGCGTAAGCGCACGCTATCAAGGTTGCGCGGCGCGGTCGTCTCGACGCGGAACTGCTGGTGGAGGCTCCGCGAGAGGTCGAGGCAACGGCTTTGCTCGCCGTGATTCACGAGGACGCGGCGCGGCTTCGGACTGAGGCGCTTATAGAAATTGATGAGCTCGCGCCTGTCGGCGTGCCCCGAGATTTCAATCTTGTGCACCTCGAGCTTGATCGGGATAGTCTCGATTTTCTTTCCGTTCTGGAAACTCAGCTCCCGCAAGCCGTCCTTGATGCGCTTCCCAAGGCTCCCCTCGGGCTGATAGCAGCTGAAGACGAGGCTGTTCTTCGGGTTGTCAGCGAGTTCGCGCAGGTACTGCACAGACGGGCCACCAACGAGCATACCGGAGGTCGCGAGGATGATGCACGGCCCGCCCTCCTCGATGAGCTGCTTGCGCTCTTTCTGGGAGCCGACGCGGTGAATGTTCGGCATGAGGAACGGGTTATTGTCGCGCTGGAATATCTGGTTCCGCACAGAGCTGTTCAGGAACTCCGGGTACGCCGTGTGAATCGCGGTGATGTCCCACACCATGCCATCAATGTAGATGGGGATGTCCTCCTTGAGTTTCCCCGCGCGAATAAGGTTCTCAAGGAGAACAATCATCTCCTGGCCACGCCCCGACCCCAGCGTCGGGATGAGCACCTTGCCGCCTCGGGCAATCGTGTCCTGTATAATCCGGACGACCATCTCGTCCTGCTCCTTGTACGGCGGCAACACGTTGTCTTTTCCCCCGTACGTGGCTTCAATCATAAGCGTTTCGAGACGGGGAAAGCTCGTTTCGGCGGGCGAGAGGAGTTGTGTCTTCGTGAACTTCATGTCTGCCGTGTAGAGAATGTTATGCAGTCCATTCCCTACGTGGATGTGCGCCATCGCGCTCCCGAGCATGTGCCCGCTGTTATACAGTGTGATGCGCACGTCAGGCGTCACGTCCGTGACCTCCCCATAGTCGAGCACGATCGTGTGCTTCACAACCTCCTTGATGTCGTCGCTC
>RFKA01000102.1 GCA_003694385.1 Candidatus Woesearchaeota archaeon
AAGCGCGGCCAAGACATGAAAACCATCGAAGCCAGGGAGGGGTATCATGTTGAAGATGAACAGGAACATATTGATTTTGCTAAAGGCCTTGAGGAACATCGCGAGGTCCTGCTGCTTCTTCGAGCGAAAACCCCGCATGTTCTTGAGCCAAAAGGCAGCGCCGAGCCACAAGGCAAGGTTCACTGCGGGCCCCGCGAAGCTCGTGAGTGCATCCTGGAGAGGCGTGCTCGCGCCCCGTATCGCGACATAAGCGGGGACGAAGAACACGAATCCCAACAAGTACTTGAGGACGAGGGCAGCGAAGAGCCAGCCATACGCCGCGTTGAATGTTGCCTTGAGGCCGAACGCGAGCGCGACGAATTTGTGGCCGAACTCGTGCAGGATGATGCTCGGCGCGACGAGGGCTACTGCCCACCAGAAATTACTCATCGAGAGCCGGCTGACGATACTGCGGCCTGGTGTAACGTTCTTGAGGTAGTACTCGGGCGTCTTGGTTGGGGACTGGAAGAAATCCTTGAAGATGAGGCCGACGACGAGGCTCATCGCGATGATATCTATGACCTCTTGGATACTCAGGAAGACCATGGGCCGAGCAGCGAGGAGGACTATTTAATATTTATGCGTGGAGACGAGGCTTCCGCGTCGACGCATGCATTTCGCAGCCCTGCCCTCATGATGAGTGGCGTAAAGCTTCATTATTTATGCGTCGAGCGTGATGCACGCTCGTGGGGGATTTTGTCGAATGGTTCTTCTCGGTAGAAGCTGAGAGCAGTCTTAAGGAGTGCGAGGACGAGCGGGCCAAGGAGAAGGCCAACGAAACCAAAGAGCTTCAGTCCACCGAGCACGCCGATGAGCACGATAGGCGTTGAGAGGCGCGCGCGACTCCCGATGAGGTATGGGCGGATGACATTATCAATGTTCATAACGACGATGCCTCCGACGAGAAGAATACCAAAGCCCGCAACGTATTGGCCGTTGGCGAGCTCCCAAGCAGCGATGGGGCCCCAGACGAGCGGCGTTCCAAGAACGGGGACGAAGCTCGTGATGACCATCAGGGACCCCCAGACGAGGGCGTGATTCACCCCGAAGAGGGCGAGCATAACCCCCCCGAGGACGCCCTGAATGACGCTTGTGAGGAACTGTCCATAGATGACGGCGCGGGTCACGTCGCGTATATCCGTGAAGAGGCGCTCTTTGTAGCGTTTGTCAAGGGGGAGGGCTTCCTTGATACGATGCACCCACTGCTTGCCGCCGATGAATGCGTAGTACATCACGAAGAAGAGGACGAAGAGGTCGAGGCCAACCTTGGCTACACTCGAGATGAAATCAGCGGCTGAGCCGAGATTGAAGAAGCTGATGAGCTCGCGCAGCACGGTATCGATTGAGGGGAGTTCGAAACCGAGAACTTGAAAGAAGTGGGGGAGTTCCCAGGGGATGCCTTTATCGATGATGAGGCGTATCGCGCTCATACTGTCTGAGAGGAGGGGGAAGAGGATGAGGAGTGCGGGGATGACGACGACGACGAGACAAAGGAGCACGAGGGTCGCACTCGCAAGAGGCGCTGGCCACTTGGCCGAGAGCCACTCATACAACGGGTAGAGGAGGTAAGAGAGGATGCAGGCGAGGAGGACGGGAGTAAAGAATGGCTTGATGATGAGGAAGCTCACGTAGAGAAGGGCGGCAACGAGGCCCATGAGTGCGTAATGGAAGAACTGTTCTCGGTCCACAGAGGATGCACAGCAGAACAGGTTTAAATGGGTTCTGGCACCACTCGTGAGAGAGCACGCGGCCTGGAGACATGTTTATATAGTCTGCCGCGTTCACTTCTTGGATGCCTCTCGAGCGTTTTGAGATACAGAACGAGAAAGAGTTTCTCCTCAGAGGGATTATCGAGACAAAACACCCCCGGAAGCGGCAGCCAGTCATTATCTTCGTGAACGGCTTCCTCGACACAATGGGGGGGCGCGGGAAAGCAACGCTCGCGAAGAAATTCCAGGAGGATGGTTACGTCACGGCCCGTTTTGATTACACGTACGGCTTCGGCTCGGGCTCGGGTGACCCCGCGAGGTTCACACTCTCACACGCCATCGCGGACCTCGAACGCGTCATTGAGTACGTGATGCGGCGCGGCTACGTTGACCCTGAGAGAATCGTCTTGTTCGGGTTCTGCTTTGGAGCAATGGCGGCCATCATGCTCGCCGCGTTCGATGAGCGCGTCAAGGCTGTCGTGTCCCTCTCCTGCCCCTACGAGTTCACAGATACGAGCATCACGCGAAAAACTGAACACGAGATGGCCCGCATAAGGCTGAAACGCTACTACCATATCAGCACGCCTTTCAGCGAGCAAGAGCAACGCATCGACTACTCATTCTTTGAGGACGGTGAGCGCCGAGACATGCCCCGCGCCGTGAGGAACCTCCGCCAGCCACTCCTCGTTGTCCACGGGGAGAAAGACGAGAAAGTTCCTTTGGCGAACGCTGAGGAAATCTCCAGGCGAAGCCCGGGCGAAACAGAGCTCGAAGTGCTCCAAGGCTACCAGCACGAGCTCTCTGGCCGGCAGCTTGGCGTTGTGCATAAGCGCGTGCGCGATTTCCTGCAGAAACACCTCAAGAGGACGAAGAGAAAGGGATAATCCTCTCCCAACCAAAGTAATCTTTAAAAGAGGCTCGTTGTTCTGC
>RFKA01000013.1 GCA_003694385.1 Candidatus Woesearchaeota archaeon
ATCCTCGAGCAAGAACACGTTGTGTTCTCGGCGGCGAGCCACTACAAGAGCGTGCGCATGCGAAGCGAGGACTGGCTGCGCGTCAGTGGCTGCACCCTCGCGGCAATCGGGAAGAACTAGCTGCGGAGGAACACAATGTATCACTCAACGCTCTTCCCGACGACTTTTTCTTATACTTGTTAGCACTTTTTCCAATACTTTTTTTAACGAGGAGAAGACCCTCCGAGTGATGGACTTCCTGACAATTAAAGAAGCGATGGCCCAGGGTGGCGGCACAGTGAGCGTGCGCGGCTGGGTGTACCGGGAGCGCGGCAGCGCAAAAGTCAAGTTCGTTGTACTCCGCGACGGCACGGGCATCCTCCAATGTGTTATCAAGCGCGACGTCGTCGGCGACGAAGCGTTCGCAGTAGCTGATAAGCTACAAGTGGAGGCCTCGCTTGAGTTGCACGGTGAAATCCGGGTGGATGAGCGCGCACCAACAGGCTTCGAATTACAGGTACAATCCTTTACCGTCGTCGGCGAGAGTGACACCTTCCCCATCACCAAAGACCAGTCGCCCGAGTTCCTCTTGGACAAGCGCCACCTCTGGCTCCGGTCGCGGAAGATGCAAGCAATCCTGAAAATCCGCGCGACGCTCTTCAAGACTTTCCGCGAGTACTTCGATAGCCGAGGATTTATCGAGTACCACAGCCCCATCTTCCAGAGCACGCAGTGCGAAGGCGGGAGCTCGCTCTTCAGAGTCAAGTATTTCGACGCTGAAACCTTCCTCGCCCAGACATGGCAGCTCTACGCGGAGCCAGCCATCTTCAGTTATGAGAAGCTCTACACAATCGCGCCATCATTCCGCGCAGAGAAAAGCAAGACTTCACGCCACCTCACCGAGTACTGGCACGCTGAGATGGAGCAGGCTTGGGCGAGCTTTGAGGACATCAAGGCGCATGGAGAAGGCGTCCTCAAAGCGATGGTCGGGGCGGTGCTCGAGAAGCACGCAGAGGAGCTCGCCGTGCTCAAGCGTGACCCGAAGCTTCTGAAGCCAACGATTGAGAAGCCGTTCCCCCGCATGACCTATACCGAAGCGCTCCGCATCCTAAAAGAGCGTTGTGGCATGGACGTTCCGTGGGGGAAAGACCTTCGCACAGTGGAAGAGGACAAGCTGAGCAAGCTCTATGATACGCCAATCATCATTGATGGCTACCCGAAAGCCGTTAAGGCTTTCTACATGAAGGAGTTCCCTGACGACCCGCGAGTTGTGCAAGGCTGTGACTTCATCGCGCCCGAGGGCTACGGAGAACTCATTGGGGGAAGCGCGCGCGAAACCTCGCTCGAGAAACTCAAGGAACGCCTCAAAGCAGACGGCGAGAAGCTTGAGGATTACGAGTACTACTTTGACACGAGGCGCTACGGGAGCGTGCCCCACGGTGGTTTCGGCCTCGGCATGGAACGCGTCATCAGTTGGGTGTGTGGACTCGACAGTATTAAGGACGCGATTCCCTTTCCCCGCACACCCCTTCGCTGGACGCCTTGAACAAACCTTTAGCGCGCCCGCAATTCCCTAATTCAATTCCCCAATTCTTGATTCTTACATGGAAAACCCCCCTTTCTAGTCATTTCTCTGGGGAAATTTTATATGCTGGACCATCCCTTGTTACTCGTTGTGGACACGACAGTCGCATCCTATACATCTCGAGCTCCACCATCGGTTGTATTCGCTTATGACTCACTCATTGGCGCAGTCAGAGCAGGAACCGAAGCAGGGCTGGAGCGAATCCTCAACGGCTTTCTCGTCTTAACCGTGCTCCACCCACACCGAGAACTCGAGGAAGACGCCTTGAAAGAACTCGAGAAGAGAGTCGCCACTCTCGCAGAAGAAAACCCTCACTTCCAGGAAACCCCCACGTACGCCTTCGCCGTTGCGGTCCTCGGTGAGCGCTACGAACTGCAAGAGCTCTTCGCAGCAATCACTGCTCTCGACTTGGATGCCAACCCAGAAGACTATCAGCGAGCGATTGCTTATGCGCGCAGGCTTGAGGAACTCGGCTGGCACGCGGGAAAAGATGCCGTTGCGTTCTATACGAACCAAGCAGTGGCAGCTGGTGCACTCACCCCGGACGAGGCATCGCGCATCGCGCCGAGAGGGTTCTCCTATGATCCTCGTCGTTTCGGAGACCGCTTAAACGCTGAGGAGGATATTCGCTTGTATATACAAGCGCAACGGATACAACACCTCTTGTCCCCCCCTCTCGTTCCCCATTTAGACCTCGTTCACTGAGCCCTGCGCTCGAGAAGCGTGCGTGCTTCTCGCTGGACGCGCTCTTCGTACTCATACTGTTTCTCTCCCTCGGGCTTCTCCTCACCAAGCGTGTTGAGAAGTTCCTTCGTGAGCGCGACTTCTTCTTCTGTGTTGAGGCCGAGGGGCGTCTGGCCCGCGTGCTCGCGGATCACTTTCAGCTCTACTTCTTCGGTTGTAGCCCCACGCACTTGCACCTCGGCGAGTTCCTTCGAGGAGAGCTGGGCGGTATTGCGCATGACAAAATACGCTCCCCGCTCATACCACTGCTGCACGAGCGTTTTCGTCTGCACATCAGCGATCCTTCCTTCGCAGAGCTCGCCCGTGATGCGGAGGAGAACAATCTTGCCAGCAACATCTTCTTCGCGAAGCTCTCCGAGGAGCGCATTCACCATTTCCGGCGTCTTCTTATCAGCGTCAACGTGGAACGACGCGCAGGTTTTGAGCTCGACGGGGACGCGCTCGACCTCCCAGTCCTTGACGAAGCAGAACGATCCTCTCCCGAGCTCCTCGAGCTCGCTGAAGTTTGCAGGAAAGAGCGGGCCGGGATAGACGATTGCTTCGTAGCCAGGCAACCGTGTTGCATTGACGATGTGGACGTGGCCTCCCGCGTAGTACCGGCAACCCTTCGGCATCATGCTCGCAGGGGCGCTCTCTATCTTCTCGAGTGCCTTCGGCTTCAACTCAGTGAGGCTCGTGTGAAACAAGAAAATCTTCTCTCCAGGCTCCTGCTCGAGAGCGTCTCTGTTAAGGTCTTCATAGTAGGTACGGTCGAGGCTCCCCGCGCGTCCGATAATACCCGTGAGTTTCACTCCTGTGCGCTCGTCCGTCGTCCAGCGAAGGGTAATCTTGCCATCAACGACCTCTCCTTTCATAACATTCACGAGGAGTCCTGCTTCCTCGAGGACGTCGAGCATCGTCTTCCCACTCGGGCTGTAGTCGTGACTGCCCGCGATGGCATAGACGGGGATGCCCGCCGCCTTGAGCCGTTGAAGCTGTGTGACTGCGCGCTTCACTTGGTCGAGCGGCGGCACGCTCGTGTTGAAGAAGTCGCCAGCGATAATCGTGAAGTCAGCTTTGCGCTCGGTAATGAGGTCGACGGCGCGCTCGAATGCCTGGATGGGTAGTTCTTTCATGCGCGGGTCGCGCCACGCACCGATGTGCACGTCAGCGAGGTGAGCGAAGAGCATAAGCTGGTGGGGAGTCGGCCTCGTATAAAAAGTGGACCCTATAATCTAATCTTCTTTAAGCGTGGACAGGATGTGAGGTCCGTACCAAGCATTTGGGAAACTTCGTCTGCAATGCGGAGTAGTGCTTTTCTCGGGCCATCGTGTTTCGAGACTTCCGGGTCTGCAAGCGCTACGCCAACTTGTTTTTGTAGAGCTTGGAGTGCTTCTGCGATTGGTCTATTCTTAGACACCTCAAAGTTCAACTCTGCGGAACTGACTTGTTGAGCTGTGGCTGCACGATGTAAGAATCGTATCGAATCTTCGACGTCTCTGAGGGTTTTGGGCTTTCCGAACATACTCATATCGCCTCACCACCTATAATAAATCTTACGAATCTTTAAATACTGTATTGGGGAGCCAAACACTGTGGACCTGTAGCTCCGAGACACTCGAGGAGCTCCGGACCACGTAGTGGACCTGTAGCTCAGGCTGGATAGAGCGACGGCCTTCTACCGAGGCTCGCGCCTCGGAGGAAAGCCGTAGGTCGGGGGTTCGAATCCCTCCAGGTCCGTAGCGAAGCTGAGGAACTGGGGGGCAGGAACGCAGTGACGCACTCTCCAGGTCCGTCTAGCCTTTGCCGATGCTAGGTCCCTTGCGCGATGTTCGAGCCTTCTTTTCTTCGCCGTCATACTTAAAAACCCCTCGTCGTTCTCCCCGCTACCGCGCGGGCGTGGCCAAGCAGTAAGGCAACCGGCTGCAGACCGGTGATCCCGAGTGCAAATCTCGGCGCCCGCTTCTCTCGAACAATTGTGGGCTTTGACGATACAGCCACTCAACTATTATCTAGTAATCTCTCTAGAACGGCACTTGCTCTACAGGCCACGACCGCCGAAGCGCCTTAGAACGTGCTGAGACCACTCCATTCCATTAGGTGGTAGAGGATGATGCGAGTGATGCGCGTATCCTCGTACTCGGTGAACGGTACTGTATACACGCCATCCTCATTATTCCAGACGCGGGAGAAATACGCTGAGGCATCCTGCATGAACTGTGTCTCATTAGCTCCTCGCACGACGACATCAAGCTCGAGGTTCAGGTCTTGTAGGTTGCGGCGTGTATAGTTCGCGCTCCCCACGATGACGAGCATTGAGCCGTCCGCCTTGTGGATGATGAGGAGTTTCGTGTGGAACTGCTCTCCGTGCGTGTCCGCCCAGCGCACCTCTATGCCTGCATGATGCAACTCGAGCCCTACCTGCCGGTTCGGGATGCCATTCTTCTCCCTCCCGAACGCGTCCTTGTTCGGGTCGAGCACGATGCGTACGGAGACGCCCCGCCACCGCGCTTCCTTGAGCGCGCGCACAACGCCGCGGTCGCTGAGGTAGAACATGGCTAAGTCTATTGTGTCTCCGCGCTTCGTATCCCTTATCGCTGAGAGCACTGCCTGTCTTATCGCGCCTTCACTCACGACTTGCACCGTCGTCTCAGCCTCCTCGGCGGCAACAGTCGGGATGGGCACCGCGTACCCCCCAGAGTAATTCATGACTGCCGTTTCGGCGCGGAGCACGTCGAGCGCTGCAGGCCCCGTGAAGGTCACGCCAACATTGCTGTGAGCGCTGCTCGCATCATGAGGGTTCGCGCTCGTCACAAGTGCGCGGTACGTGTCGCCTTCATCGACGACGAGTGTCTTGCGATGGTTCGCTTTGAAATTGAGCAGTGTGAGGTAGCTTCGCAGCGAAACCCTGCCCTCGCCGAGAGGGTTTGGGAGCCGCAAGCCCGGGCCCGTGCCGAAGGGCAAGAAGAAGACCCGCCACACGCTGCTGTAGAGCGGGTTGCTATCGCGGAGACGGTTCAGGTTCGTGAAGGTGACCTTCACCCCGGCTTCTTCGAGACTGTTGAGTTGCGGGTTCTCGATACTGCCGTACACGGTGTTGATGGGGTCGGTGATGACAACCGCCTCAAGTGGATGCATGGCCTTCTGCGCGATAATCGCCTCTGCGAGTTCCGAGCTGAGCGGGCGGCCGAGCACGGGTTGTCCTTGGAAGTCGTTGAACAGGAAGAAGTCCGCAACGATGAGCTTCCGTGCCTGCCCAATCATGGTGCGGGCGTGGTCGAAAATCTCCTGCTCCGCGACGCGCGAACCATTCTTCTCGAACGTCCTATCAGCAAGGAACGCCACTGTCGCCGCGTGCTCCTCACCCATGAAGGAGAGCCCGCGTGGGAGCGTCTTACTCGTGTTGTGAATACCAATGAGGAGGAAGAGCACACAGAGAAGCGCGATGGCGGAGAGAAACGGGTGGGCGCGCACCGCCTTCGGCGCCCGCCACGCGCGTTTAACCTTCACGCGTTTGCGAACAATCTTTCTCTTACCCTTCTTCCGGACAAACCGCGCCATGTCGCATCTTCTTGTTGAGGCTATTTTAATCTCTTGTCATCCCCACGATTATTTACGAATCGTTTTTAAATGAATGCTTGATTCACCCTCGCATGGCTCGCATTGTCATCAAGCTGCCGCGCACGCACCGGGAGAAGAAGATTGGTGTGCGCGAGTATTTCGTCCGAGACGAGCAGCACGATTTTCATACGGACTTCGGCGTGCTCCCCAAAGAAGCACTCGCCGCCTGCGGCAAGCACCGCGTAGGGAACGAAACCGTGCTCGTCTACCCCGCCACCTTTGCTGACGCGTATGCCCGCTTGCAGCGCGGCGTGCAAATTGTCGTGCCGAAGGATTTGGGACTCGTGATTGCCACAACCGGCATCGGCCCCGAGAGTGTTGTGCTTGACATCGGCTTCGGCTCTGGAGCCGTGACTGGCTTCCTCGCGCGGCTCGTGAAGCACGTGTATGCGTATGACCGTGAAACAGAGCATATAACCCTTGGCGAGGAGAACCTCAAGAACCTTGGCATAACTAACTTCACTGTGAAAAAAGGCGATGCCTATGATGCGTCCACGATTGCTGAGGAAGGAGTCTGCGATTTGTTCTTCCTTGACGTCCCGGAGCCTTGGCGTGCACTCGCCACCGCGAAGAAAGCGCTCAAGCCAGGTGCGTGGCTCGTCGCCTACACGCCATGCATTACCCAGGTGACACAGTTGGCGGACGCGCTCGGAGACGACTGGCACAAAGTGAAATGCGTGGAAGTCATTGAGCGAGAATGGAAAACGGGCGGCTTAGCCGTGCGGCCAATCACGAAGGACTTCAGCCACACAGCGTTCTTAACATTCCTCAGGAATATCCCTTAAGACCGCAACCACCAGAACACAACGCCGAAGACCCCTAGCGCAAAGAGACTCACCCAGACGATTGTGCTTCTCCCCATCGCGTGGCTCATCATCGCGTGGCTCTCGCCACCCATCCCTTCTGTTTCTTCACTGCAGTACATAGAGCGGGCCATGCGCACATGCATATCCCTCAATGCTTCAGAGCCTTCACCGCCCATCATCTCGTCCATGCGCTCGTGCTCCTCTCCCGGATGCATCTGCTCCATGTAGTAGTCACCAATCATCTCCAGTTGCTCCTCGGTGAGGAGTTCACAGGGGATTTCCGCATTGATGAGTGCCTCAGCCTGCTCAAAACTCGAGTGTTCAGCGTGCCCAGCATGAGCAGAAACGATGTGGACAGAGAAGAGGAACAGAACTATCAATAGGCTTTTCTTCATTTTCTTTCACCACTCTTTGCAACAATCAATGATTTTCTTCATGACAGCTGAGAACTTTCCCATCTGCTTGTCTTCCTGCTTGAGTTCTTGCACACCAACCATCTTCAAGTTGATCGCGAAGAAGAGTGACCACAGGTCGAATCCCGCCCGGTAGTAGTGCTCAGCCTCTCGTAAGCCCTTGGTGGAGTGCTCCTTGCAGCCAACTTCGTATAAGCGCATACTCGCTGCGAGCAGGTGCTTACTGATACACCACTCTTCACCCACTGGTTTGGTCACAATCTTCTCGAGCATTTTCTTCCTGAGCGCCCTCACCGACTGTTGGAACTCGAGATACTTCGCGTTCTGCGTCTTCATCGCCGTGAAGTAGAAATGCTCTTCGAGACTGACAAGGTTCATAAGAGCGATGCTGAGGTCCTCATCTCGAGAGAGGTCCACCGCGCCACCTTTTGTCCTCTCAATTTTTTTCATCCAGGCTTCAACTTCCTTATCCATCTTGTTCACCTCTCACGCGACGAGCTGTACAACTGTCCCTACAACAAGGAGGAGACCCATGGTGAGGAGCAAACCCTGATAAGGAATCAGCTTCCCGTCACGCCAGGCAGTGATTTTCCTACTCATTGACGGCGTCACAGTCACGACGAGCCCCCCAAGCAACGCGCAGATGAGGAACACATCGAGAGAGAACGTCGTGCCGTAAGTTCCGAGCCAGGACAAATAGAGTGGTCGGTTGTCAGCGAGGAACGGCTTCATCGGGAGCACCGTCGTTACAAAAGAGAGCACAATGAGCGCAGGCTTCTGGTACGGGATGTACCGCTTTTGCAGGGCATTCCCGAACCACCAACCCATCGAGACAGCGAACGCCCCGATGAACACGCCGATCGCAGCGTGGCTCACACCAAGCGCCGTAGCTCCACCCGCTGCTGCTGCCGCCCCAATCGTGCACAGCGGGCAGTGGGCACTCACCACTTGCGTGCCCAAGATGAGCGAGGCCGCCAGAGACCAACGCTTCTTCATCGCGCAACCTCACATAGTCATGAATTCGCTCGTACTGCCATCGCGCTGCACTGCATAAATAGTCCAAGAGCCTCTCTTCGAGCCAGGCATCCCGGGCGACCCGGAAGGCATGCCTGGGAGCGCGATACCAGCGATGTCAGGTTGCTCTGTTACGAGCTTCGCTATCGCCTCAACAGGAACGTGTCCTTCGACGAAGTAATCCCCGACCTTTGTTGTGTGGCAGCTCTGCATGTCCTGAGGCACGCCGAACCGTTCTTTCACCCCTTCCATGGTCTCGACTTGCTGCACCGTGACGGCAAATCCTTGTTTCTCAAGGTACTGTGAATAAATACCACAACAGCCACAGTTCGCTGATTTGAACACGACCACTTCACCTGTCGGCAAGTCACCAACAGCCACTTTTTGTGCACAGCTCGCGATCAGCAGGAGGCTGACGAGCAGGAATACAACACTTCTTCTTGCTTTCATTCTTTTTCCCTCCCCCACGTGAAGATTCTCTCCTCCACTTTCGGGACACCCTCTATAATGATGGAATAGGAGTCCAAGTCTTGGCCAACATCGAAGACGAGCGTGCCTGAGACGTGATGCCCTCTCAGACTCGGTGCCTCGAGCGGCTTCACGCTCCGCCCTGCAAACTTGAGTGTCGTTCTTTCTTTCAGGTCAAACTGGGAGAGCATGACTGAGTGCGTGTTCATCGAAATGTCAACTGAGAGCTTGCCATTCACAACTCCCCTCGGGGTGAGTTCGATCAAAACATCACCCATAGCAGTGCTTCCTGTGGTCCTCGTAATGCGCAGCCCTTCATTGTCGGGCTCGCTGCTATCCCCTCCACTAAAGTCGCCACGGGCCTGCAAGTCTGCACCCTTGGTTTGTCCGGAGCACCCCGCGAGCACGAGCATTCCGAGAAGCCCCGCGAGGAAAACAATGAGGAGCGGTTTCATACCTTCACCCCCACAATCCTGTCTTTGAGGTAGACCCCCGCACCAGCAAGCACGAGAGCCCCGCCAATTGTCCAAAAGAGTGCTTGGAACTGTTGCAGTGATTGCAAGGGGATTCCCGCGATTATGAACCCACTATTCACAACGAGGAGCGCCTTCGAGATGCACTGTTTCTTCAGCGAGAAATAGGCTGCAATGCCAAGGAGCACGAGCGCCGCACTCCAGAGAGGAAGCGCGATTTTCGTGAAAAACATTAACGGCATCCCCGTGAGCGTGATGCCCACCATGCTCAGAGCAGCAACGAGGCCAAGACAAATATTATGGCAGACTTGCCAAGAGCCCAGGATACTCGCTGCGCCAGAAATGCTTCCTGTTGCCCCTATCATCCGTTCTTTGAGGTTTGTAATCATGTCCTTCCTCCAAGGCCTTGGCCTCCTGCCGCCCATAATTTCCGCTTCTCAGGGGCCGAAGCACCCGTTTCATGCACTCGTAAAGCAAAACCTTGTTTAAATACAAGAAGAAAATACAGGGAAAAAATAGGGAAACTATTTAAAACAAGTATTTTTCTCGGCGCCGATGGGGGGACGTATCAAAGAGCATGGGCCGCTGCTCCTGCTCCTGCTCTCACTCTTCATTGTCGGTCTCATCATCTTCTCTAACTTCCTCTCGTTCATGAAGATACAGGCTGTTGTCGTAGACCTGCTCGCCGAAAACCAGCACACACAGACGATCCACGCCGCGGGCCGGATGGAGAACCACATCCTCCAAGTGAAGGATGAGCTGCTCGCACTCAGCAAGGTCCCAGCGGTCAGCACACTCGGCGTAGAGAGCTGCAGTGACACCCCGCACGAATGGGTATCAACGACGCTCGACGCCTTCATGCGCGCCGACAAAGACGGCGACATTGTTGCGTGCACCTCCAAGCGATTCTCAGGGTTTCTCGGCCTGAACATCAAGAACAAAGACTACTTTACGCAGCCGCGAGACACGGGAGAACCGTTCATCGCGGGCACCTTTGGGCAAGACATATCGCCCCAAATCATCGTCTCAGTCCCCATCTTTGCGCGCGCAAGATACACGCCTCTTTCTCGTTATGGAACCCACTACCTCGAGGAGTTCAATGGGACGCTCTTCACGATTATCGACCTTGACTACCTCTACAACCTGTACATCCATCCTTATGTCAGGGCGGGGAAGAATTCTTTTCTTTTCTACGATGTCGCTACAGGAGAGACGCTGCTTAAGAGTCCAGATATTGAACCCTACGAAGTCCTAAAGGACAAACTCCCTATTGGGGATGAGCTTGTTGTTGGTTTTGATACTTGGGGGGAAACCATTATTACCTCATCAGAGATTATTCTTGGGTCTAAACGCTTCCGTCTCATCATCCTGACGCCCCTCAAAGAAGCCTCTGAAGACATGGTTTCGTTGCAGTACCGACACCTCTTCAGCTTGTTTTTTATTCTTACAGTGGGGATTATCATGACGGTCTTCCTCGTGCGCCTCTTCAAATCAAGGGAAGAGGCTCAGGCGAAGCTGAGACAGGCAAGCATTACGCTTGAGCGCTATGGGATACAAGGGTCGCTCGAAGAGGCGAAATACGCCGATGCTGACGTCTCCCTCGCGTCCGGCAAAGTATACCTCATTAAAGAAGAGGGCGAGAACCACGCCCACGAACTCTTTATCAGCTCTCTGAACAAGGGTTATGTCGGCTTGGGAGTCATCCGTGAAAACCCTGCTGTCTTCAGGGAGCGCTACAACCTCGAGAAAACAGCACTCATCTGGATGACGAAAGCTAAGCCAGCTGATGTGCCGGCCGAGACAGATATTCGCGGGCTGTATACCTTAATCGCCGAATTCGTACAAAAAAACGAGAAGTGTGTTATCCTCTTGGACCGTATGGATTATCTCATCTCTGAGAATGACTTCGCGACAGTTGTTCGCGTTCTCCATTCTCTTAACGACCTCATCTTGCATAAGGATTGTATCATCATCCTCTCCGTCAACCCCCGTCTCGTTTCAGAGGCGCAGCTGGGAGCGCTCGAGGCGGAAGCCATCGACTACTATGGCAAACAGTTGGAGAAGCGTGTCGCCCTATCAGAGAAAGAACTGGGAATCCTGCGGTACATCAATGAGCAGAACGTGAAGAACAAGCTCGTCACCTATGGAGCTATAACTGCTCAATTCAAGATTACAAAGCCCACGACGCGCGTGAGAATTCAGAAACTCGCGGACCTTGGTCTCGTGCGTGTCGAACAAGTCGGGCGCTTCAAATCCCTCAAAGTCACTTCTGCAGGTCGAAGAGTCCTTCGCTAGACCGCAGAGCGTCTTAAGGAGTGATTTTCCCCTTTTTTTCACCAAAATTTATTCTTGTTTAAATACCAGGTCTTATGTTCTTACCTGCATGCTTAGCTAGTGCAGAGGGGTTTCACCTAACGCCTTGCTACAGTGGCACGCGCAATGACTACGCGTAATGACTCGTAGGGGTGTTGGGTAGTGCACAGCTGGCATGGTGCAGTAAGCAGAGGGTTGAATAATGGAAGAGAAATCAAATACAAAACAACGGGCCAGAAGTACTCACCGAACCCGAAGGGCAAGGAGACACGGCCGGAGAAAAGAAGAGAATCTGTTAACGGCGCCAGTCATCGTGCTGCTCGTGCTTGCGGGAGCACTCATGCTCTTTAACCAGTTTCAGATAAGGAGCATCTCGTCACTGCTGGACGGAGGGTCGAATGGAGGCTCGACGAGCTCTCGTTCAGGAGCTTCCGGCTCAGTTGAACTGGCAGCTGTCGACGTGAATCTGCTCCAATCAACCGCGCAGACCGTCGCTGCAGTCTTTCCAGAACTCTCTGACGCTCAGACTGCGGATGAGGTCATGGGTGTGTTGTTCCCCACAGGCACGCCGCCGTATGGTGAGGACCTCGGGGTGAGCTTTGATGAACCCGTGGCTTCGCTGGCGAAGCTCGCGAAGATGTACCGCCCCCTCAAGGCAGAAGTCGAGGAGAAAGACCCTGAGGCGTTCCAGCGCTTTGTGAATCTCGCTTCAAAACCACGGGGCGTCTCCTGCGAGTTCTGTTGTGGCGTCGGCCCGGCAGGGGCTGACAGCAAAGGAAACTCTCGCTGTGGCTGCCAGCACAATCCCGCCGTCCTTTCCGTCGCGCTCTACCTGACCGCGTACACAGATTATACTGACGCGGAGATTCTGCGTGAAGTCATGAAATGGAAGACGCTGTTCTTCCCGAAGAACATGATTGACATCGGCTCAAAAATCGCGGGCGGAGACACGTCCGTGCTGAAAAACCTGCCAGGAATGGTGGGTGGATGCTAAGGAGGTACGTGAACATGAAAACACAAACAATCGTAGTTGTTGTACTGATAGTGCTTGTACTTGCGTCAGCGGTGCAGGCGTTCCAATTGCAGAGCCTGAAAGGGAAAATTGCTGACGGGCAAGTCACTGCAAGTGTGAGTCCATCAGTTGCATCCTCACCCGAAAACGGTAAAACCTCTGCACTCCCAAGCAGCATTAAGGATTTACCGCAAATGGTGGGGGGGTGTTAAGCCCTCTCACTTTTTCGAGGTGAACACAACGGCGCAGAAAGCGCCCAATTGAAGCAAAAACACGAAGCAAAACTATTGTGACCGCTATTCGTGTCCACTATTCATATCCACCACACATTACGATCACTCGGGGGGTTCCTCCATGAAAAAGAAAAAACAATCGGGAAGTTACCTGCCAATCATCCTCGGCATCCTTGTGACAGCCATCGTAATCTTCAACATTCTCCAGCTTGCCTCTCTGAATGCGCGCATCAAACAACAAGCAGCCGAACGTGCAGAGGCTGCGCGGCCAGCAGATTTAGAGCTCATCCTCCTCGACCCCGCGTGTGAGGCGTGCGTTGATGTCCAGCCAGTCATTGACCTCGTCAAGCGTGCCAATACGCGTATCACGAGCGAGCGCACAGTGGCGGCTGACTCAGCCGAGGGAAAAGAGCTCGTCAAGAAATACTCGCTCACAGCCGCACCGAGCATCATCCTTCTCGGCGAAACGGAGAAATTCTCGTCACAGGAATTCACGGAGCGCGGCGACGGCCTCGTCTTCGAGCCTTCAACCCCGCCCCTTGTTGATCTCTCTACTGGTGAAGTTACAGGCCTCGTCAGTGCAACTATTCTCACGGATAGTTCCTGCGATGTCTGCCAGGGTCTTGACGGAGTCCTTTCTCGCCTTCAGCAAATCGGCGTTGTCGTTTCCGCACGGGAAACCGTTGAGCGTGACAGCCCCGCTGGCAGGGCACTCATCAAGGACTACGCGCTCACAAAGCTTCCCGCACTCATTCTCTCGAAAGAACTGGCTGATTATGGCTCTGCTGTCGAGAAGCTCTGGCTCCAAGCGGGGCGGAAGGCGCCTGACGGTGCCTATGTACTCGAGCAACAAACACCCCCCTATGTCGAGGCTGCTACGGGCGAGATCCGTGGCCTCGTTACGATGACAGTTATCACCGACCCCGCTTGCGCCACGTGCTATGATACAGAGGCCTTCAACAAGCCCATCCTGCGACGCTTTGGTCTCGTCCCAAGCGAGACGCGGCGCGTGAATGTCTCAGACGCCAAAGAACTTATTGACCGCTATGCTATCGAACTCGTTCCAACGTTTCTCCTCTCGAGCGAAGCCACCCTCTACTCAGGTCTCGTGAGGGTTTGGCCTCGTGTTGGCACGGTCGAGGAGGATGGGACTTATGTGTTCCGGAACCCCGCGGTCTCGAGGCAACCCTACAAAAACCTGACTTCGGGAGCGATTATCAACCCTGCAAGCCAGGCTTCCTGAGGTGTGGCCTGGTGCGAGTCTTGAACGTTTTTCTCGTTCTTTTTTTGCTCCTGCTCTCCTTGCACGCAGTACTCGCCAGCGAGGATGCCTTGCCCATTGGCTTGCAGAAGATTATCGATTATAATAACCGGAGCACTGCAGATTTCGCACTGAAGATATCGTTTTTCATTGCCTTCGTCGCGGGTATGTTGGGGATCCTCTCACCCTGCATCCTCCCTTTTCTTCCCGCGTATTTCTCTTATACATTTAAAGAGCGAAAGGACATCACTAAGATGACACTTGTCTTTTTTCTTGGCTTCTCTCTGGCATTCGTTTCCATGGGTGTCGTCGCGGGCTTCCTCGGTGCTCAAGTCCTCCTCGCCGTCCAGAGTGGCTGGCTCGTGACCATCGCCGGCCTTGCAATCATCGCTTTTGGTATCATGTCCCTCTTGGGGAAGGGCTTCTCGTCTTTTTTGAAGATGCGGACTTTCAAGAGCGACGTTCTCGGCACTTTTCTCTTCGGCTTGTTCTTCGCTCTTGGTTGGACTGCGTGTTTGGGGCCCATCTTAGCAGGCATCCTGGGGATTGGGGCGGTTCTGCACGACCCGTTCACTTCTGGCGTGCTGCTCTTCTTCTACTCGCTTGGTAACCTCGTTCCCCTCTTCGTCCTCTCCCTCCTCTATGATAAATTCAACCTGGCCGACTCCCGTTTCCTCAAAGGGCGTGTTCTGTCGTTCTCATTAGGAGCAAAGACGCTGCGTGTGCATTCTTTCAACCTCCTCTCAGGGCTCCTCTTTATGCTCATCGGCGCAGTCATGGTGGTTTTTCAAGGAACCGCAATCGTGAACGCGTGGGACATCTTCGGCACAAAGCAGTACTTCTACTCTCTGCAAAACTCCCTGCTCGCCTGGGAGTACGCCCAGCCAGTGAGCGCACTGCTTTTTTTCTCTTTCCTGCTCTTGCTTGGCTTCTTTTGGAGGCGTCGCTAGAAACGCGAAAACTTTTTCCCACCGTGCACAATGATTCTTGAACAATCTTAAAATAAGTTAGGAGATAAATCCGTATTTTCCAAACGATTGTTCTTGTTTGCTCCCCTCGGAGCTCCTCGCGGTAGTAGCCCGGGGTTTCTCACTTGAACGTAGCGCGCGCGGACTTATGCGCGAACGTATCGTGTGCGGGCTTGGGCGGCTCGAGCAGCAAGGCGCCGAGAAGGCAGAGGAGGCCGAGGCTCAGCGCCGCAGCAAGAACGTGCATGGCGAGCGTTGACCAGAACGATTCCGGGTAGAGCGTGATAAGCACACTCGTTACAGAGAAGAGGTAGTTCCCCTGGGGAAAAAAGAGTTCGTGGAAGCGCAGCCAGAACCACGGGAAGTTCAGGCCGCCAAGGCCGAGCATGAGTGCAATGACGAGCACAGCCAGGCCTGTGCGCCGCAGCAACGTAGAGAGTTCTTTCCTTCCTGCTTCTCGAGCCTTGCGGATGCGCAGCACAAACCAGAGGATGATGAGCCCGCTCACGACTAACACCCCTCGGGCGATGTTCAACAGGCGACGAACGTCTCGCAGGTGTTCTTGTTCGCTGCGCGTGTAAAAGGAGAGGTCAGCGCGCTTGCCGTCGAGGTAGGCGAGCGTCTCCGCGTGCATCACCTGTTGCTCGCTCGTCGCGCTGCCGCCGGCAAGGTGCGCGCGCAGAAGCTCTGTGTCAGCGTAGACGAGGAAGAACGCGGAGAGAAAAAGGAATACGGACAGGGGCACGATGATGGCCCCGCGCGTTACTTGTTTCCACGATGCCGAGTGGCGCTCTCCCATTAGCTCGCGTAGTACAGCTTGCCGCTCGCCTTTTGCTCGCGGTCCTTGACGCTGCCCTCCTTATTGACGCGTGGACGGTGACTCTCCTCGTCGCGACGGAACGTGATGTTGAGCCCTTTGAGGAAGCGGTTCATGCCCTCGCTCATGCTGAACGGTCCGCGCGCCACTCCTCGCTTGCCCGGCTCCCCCTCAAAGACGATGAGCTTCTCGCTCAGGTAGTCGATGAAGAGGATGTCGTGGTCGACGACGAGGCAGGCCTTGCCTTTCGCCGCCATCATCTCGCGCGTGATTTTACTCATGAGCAGGCGTTGCTCGACATCAAGATAGGCACTCGGCTCGTCGAGGAGGTACAAGTCGGCTTCTTCGGCGAGCTTCGCCGCGATGATGACGCGCTGGAGCTCGCCGCCCGACAACTGCCCGAGCGTTTTCTCGAAGAGAGGCTGGAGGGCGAGCGGCGCGATGAGTTGGTGTTCGTACGCGAGCGCGTGCTGGAGCACTTCCCCCACCGTTTTCTCCGCGGAGAAGCAATCGGCTTCTTCGAGGTACTGGGGCTTGTAGCTCACCTTGAGCGCGCCCGCCTTCGTCTCGGCTTCGATACGCGCGAGCGTTTTCACGAAGCTCGTCTTGCCGATACCGTTCTCGCCGAGCACCCCGATGACGTCGTGCTTGTCAATGCGTCCTTCGCTCGCGGTGAGCGTGAAGTTGCCGAGCTGTTTCTCGATTGCTGGCCACGTCACGAGCTGCTCGTCACTCGGCCGGGCGTCGTGTGCGTGCACGCTGAACTGTACCTTCTGGTCCCGGAAACGCACATTCTCTTCACGGAGATACCCTTCGAGGTACACATTGATGCCTGCTTTCGTGCTCTTGGGCTGGCTCACGATGCCGTAGCCGCCTTCTTGCCCGTACATGATGTGGATGAGCTCTGTCATGTAGTCGAGGATGATGAGGTCGTGGTCGATCACCATCACTGCTGTGTGTTCATCGGCGAGGCTACGGAGAAAATGCGCGACGCTGATGCGCTGCTTGATGTCGAGGTAGCTCGTCGGCTCGTCGAAGAAGTACACGTTTGCTTTTTTCAGTACCGTCGCGGCGATTGCGACGCGCTGGAGCTCGCCGCCGCTGATAACGCCGATGTCGCGTTCGAGGATGTTTGCGAGCTGGAGTACCTCCGTGACTCGTTTGAACTCCGCGTCGCCTTTCTCATTCGCCTTGCCGAGGAGCTCTCTGACTGATCCCTTGAAGGCTTTCGGGATGTGCTCGACTTGCTGCGGCTTGTAGCTCAGGACAATCTTGCCGTCGCGGAGCTTCTCGAAGTAGCCCTGTGCTTCGCTGCCTTTGAAGCGCTCGATGAGTTCATCATACGGCGCTTTATTCTCTTCCCCGTTTCGTTCTCTGCCGAGGTTCGGTTGGAGAATGCCCGCGAGAATCTTCACTGCTGTCGACTTGCCGATGCCATTGCGGCCGAGGAGGCCGACGACTTTGCCCATGATGGGGACGGGGAGGCGGTAGAGTGCAAAGCCGTTTTTGCCATAGCGGTGAATCGGTGCCTCTGTGAGCTCGCTCGGGAGATTGATAAGCTTTAGGGCTTGGAACGGGCACTTGTTGACCGCGATACGGTCGATGTCGCTGACGAGCTCTTCATTCACGCCAACCTTGCCATCCTCATCCTTATAGAACGCTTCTTTGCCCGCGCGGTTGCTCGGGCTGACGCGTGTGCAGAGGAAGCCGCCGCAGCCTTCCGGGTTGCACTTCTCCTTCTCGACGATGACGATCTTCGGCATGCGTGCTACAAACTCCACGGTGTTTTTAAAGATGGAGGTTATTTAATTTCTATATAGAGATTTTTTGTTTCTTTCTTTAATCAATTTCTTTAATCAATCAGTAATATAACCATATGGAAAAAAATTGTGAGTAGTTTTTTATGCACAGAGTTTTTCTGGAAAAGCATGAAGGGCTTCATAGTCGACAGAACCTATCGAATTGTCGAAGGAAAGGCACTCGTCTACTGCTTCGGCCGCCTCGCGAACGGCGAGAGCTTCCTCACAATCAATCAGTTCAAGCCCTACTTCCACATTAAGAAGAGCGACGAAGCAAAAGCGAAACAACACTTGAAACTCGACACCCGCGATGAAGGCAAGACGACGATGGCCGGCGAGCCAGTCGTGCGCGTGACACTCGAGCAGCCACGCGACGTCCCAGAGGTGCGCCGGGTACTCGAGGATGCAGGCATCCCCTGCTATGAAGCAGACATTCGCTTCACGCAACGCTTCCTCATGGACCTCGGCATCTACGCAACAATGGACATCCAAGGAACACACAAGACGGGGCGCTTCGTGAACCGCATCTACGAAGAACCAGTGCTCACCCCCGTCGACTACACACCGCAGCTCGTCACGGCGAGCTTCGACATTGAAACGAGCTACGAGAACGAGCAACTCTACAGCATCAGCATCACGACCGGTAGGCAGAGCGCAGTCCTCATGGTGCGCGACAAGCAACACCCTCAGAAAATCCCTGGTGTCCAACTCTACGAGAACGAGAAAGAACTGCTCGTGATGTTCACCGAACTCATGACGAAATGGGACCCTGACATCCTCACCGGCTGGAACTGCATCGACTTCGACCTCGCCTTCCTCAAGAAAAAATACGACGCATACGGACTCCCCTTCGCACTCGGCCGAACCGACTGGCCCGCCACCTTGCGACTCGAGAAAAACTTCCTCAAGGATAGCCGCGCAACAATCCCCGGCCGCGTCGTCCTCGATGGCATTCACGTCCTGAAGAGCAGCTTCATCAACCTTGACGACTACAAGCTCGAGACAGCAGCGCAAGTCATCCTCGGTAAAGGCAAACTCCTCACGGGTGAAACCAGGCACAAAGAAATCGAACGCCTCTACCACGAAGACCCCGCCGCGCTCGCGGCGTACAACAAGAGGGACGCAGAACTCGTCCTCGACATCCTCAACAAGCGACACCTCATCGAGCTCACCGTGCTGCGGAGCATGCTCACCGGCATGACACTCGACCGTGTCCGCGCGAGCATTGCAAGCTTCGACAGCGTGTACATCCGGCAACTCAACGCGGCAGGGAAAGTCGCGCCGACAACACAATTCGCTGAGCGCAGCGAACGCATTAAAGGAGGCTACGTCCGCGACAGCAAGCCCGGCATCTACGAGAACATTGTCGTGCTCGACTTCAAGAGCATGTACCCAAGCGTTATTCGCACGTTCAACATTGACCCCGCGAGCTACCTTCCTACGTGTACGCAGACGAAGACCGACGAGAAGATTATCGTGTGCCCCAATGGTGCCTGCTTTCTCAACACGGATGGCATCCTCCCCCGTATCATTCAGCGGCTCTGGGAACAACGCGACGAGGCAAAGAGGCGGAAGGACGCGACGGCGAGCTTCGCCATCAAGACGCTCATGAACAGTTTCTTCGGCGTCCTCGCGAGTCCCAACTGCCGCTTCTTCTCGCTCGCGATGGGCAATGCCATCACGAGCTTCGCCCGCCACTTCATCAAGCTTGCCGCAGAAAAAATTGAGGAACGAGGTTACGACGTGATCTATGGCGACACTGATTCGGTCTTCGTCAATACGAAAAAGAGAACTCCACAAGAAGCCATCGCCGTCGGCGAGGAGCTCCAAGAACACATCAACACGTTCTACAAAGACTACGTCGCGAAAGCGTATCATCGCCAGAGCTTCATGGAGCTCGAAGCGGAGAAAGTGTACCGGCGATTCCTGCTCCCCCGTATCCGCGGCAGTGACGTCGGCGCGAAGAAACGCTACGCGGGCCTCCGCTGGGAGAACGGGA
>RFKA01000103.1 GCA_003694385.1 Candidatus Woesearchaeota archaeon
CAGTTCCTCGCAACGCCGTTATGGTTGTTGTCGAAGCGCCACGCCATGCTGCCGCTCACATCAGTAACGATGATGACGTCGGCGCTCCCGAAGAGTGTCGAGGCGAAGCTGAGATTCTGGAAGCCGATCCTGATGGGGACGGTAGTGGCGTCGAGCTGTGAGTAGTTGAGGAGCGAGGCGAGCGTCGCGTTCGTGAGGGTGACTTCTTGCGGGGTCGTGCTGTTGTCGTCGACGTAGATGGTCGTGTTCCCGACAGTCATGTAGAACGTGAGGTTCGAAGTGTTCGTGTGGTTCGCGAAGTAGTGGAGGTGGATGGCGAGTCCGTCGAGCTGCCCGGGAACGATGAAGGAGTCGTAGAGGTTCACTATCCCGTTGATGCCGGGGAGGTACTGCTGTAAGTGGCCAAAGTCCGTGGTTTCCTGGAACGCGTTTGACGTGTAGTCAGCCCGGAGGAAGCCGCCGGCGATGGCCGCGTCGTTCACCGTGTTGGGGAAGCGTATCTCGACGCGGTTCCCTCCCCCGGTGAGGTTGCCGGCGCAAACGGTGAGGTTCCAGAGCTCTGGCGTGAAGTTCCCTGGCTTGGTGGGGGTGAAGGTGCCGAGGCATTGGTTCCCGTTCAGGAAGACTTGGAAGTCGCCGGTAATGTCTGCTTCGAGGAGGAGCTGCACGACGCCCGAGGCATTCACATCATGCGGCAGCCAGAGCGTCGTCGTGATATTCCCCTGCCCGACGAAGCCGCCGAAGTAGACGGTTGAGGAGAGTTCCCGCCCCTGGATGTGAGAGACGTACGCGATGCTCGTGGCGCCGCTGAGCGCTTCACCCTGCGCGATGCCGGTGATCATGCGCCGATGCGTGCTCACACCTGTTTGCGTCGTGGCGGTCCCCGCCTGGTAGAGCTCCTGCATGTTAAACGAGAGCCTCGTCGAGAAACGCTCGGGGATGAGTGCTTCGAGTGCTGCGGCGGTGAGGTTCTGCGCTCGCGCAGTATCATTGGTTGCCCAATAAGTCCCTATTTGCTCCAGCACGGTTTTCTCCGGGTCTGCACCCTCGCTGATGAGTTGCACGACATCGGGGTGCTTGATTTCCCTGAGCGTGAGCGTGCTCAAGAGGTGGAGTGTGTCGTGCGCGTAGTAACTTGTCTCGTCGAGGGCGTCGGGGGCGCGGAAGTGTTGCAGGACAACGGCTGTTGCCGCGAGGATGAGCAGGCTCGCGAAAATGGCGTCGGTGGTGAAGAGGATGCCGCGTCGCCCCCACCGCTTCCGCAAGGGCCTCCGAGGCACGCTCCTCACGTGCGCACCTCCCAAGTCATTACCGTAATGGTGAGCGCCCGCCCCTTATAGGGGAGGAGCCGGTGGACGACGGCGAGGTGGCGGGCAGCGTCTCGTGGGGGCGTTACTGCCGTGCAGTTGGCGCTCGGGACGGAGAGCTCGCCAATCAGTGCTCGCGAGAGGTGCTGGAGCAGGGTTTCTCCCGTCTCGTTCACGATGGCATTGAGGCTGCCGAGGTAGTACACGTCGCCATCCCCGTGGGTGAAGCGCGCGGCGAAGACGGTCCCGTCTCCGAAGGTTGCGAGCGGCTCGTAGCGCCGAAGCCCGCTCACGTTTATCGCGCGCGCATCAGCCCCAAGGTTTATGAGTGTGAGGTTGGTCAGGTTGAAGAGCGTGTCATTGCTCTCCTCACCGAGCGGGTTGAGCGGCGGAGCAGGGAGGGTGGTGAGGTTCCAGGCCTCTGAGAGGTTGAGGTTCCCGATGAGGAAGAGTGTTCCTCCGCGCCGGACGAAGGTTGCGAGGCGTTCTGCTTTCTCTGCATCATACGGCTGAGCAATCGTGCCGAGGTTCGGCTGCTCGAGGATGATGACGTCATACGTCGAGCTGTTGTCGAGGAGCTCCCCGAATTCCTCATCAGTGTAGAGGGTGCCATTGAGTCCCGCAACGGTTGGCGTGAGGTCACCGAGGCCTCGGGAGTAGAGCGCGACGCGCAACAGGCGTTCGAACGTGACGCGCTGTTGCACCGTGGTATTCGTGCCGATGAAGCAAGAATCCTTAATTGGGAATAGTGTCCCGTCTTTCTCCGAGACTTCGATGAGGTAGTCCGTCGTGAGGCCGAGGAGCTGCTGCGCTGCCGTGGCGTTCTTCTCCTGGAGTTCCAGAAGGCGCTCGGCTTTGCGGAGGCTGAAGCGCCCATCAGTCACGAGCCCGGGCGTGATGACATCGTCGCGCCAGTCCACGGGATACCCTGTCGAGAGGAGCTGCTCGCTGAGGCGGTTCGTCGTCTCGAGCACCTTTTCGAAGCTGTCGTGCTGCGCGGCTTCATGGACGAGGACGGAGACGCTGAGGAGGAGGGCGAAGAGGAAGAGGAAGAACCCGACGATGAAATCCGTCGTCCATATTTGGCCCTTCATGGTGCAACCTCCGCAATGAGCACGCCACCGCGCTTCTTCAGCGTGTTATCACCAGGGCCGAAGGTGCCAACAAAAGCAGGGGTGGTGGTGGAATGCATTCTCCCGTCGTCGAGGATGACCGCGATGCCGGCGCCGGTGTTATTGACGGTGTAGAGTTGGCCCTGGATACGTGCGGGGAGAGAGAAGTGGCGCGTATACCCGTCCCGCACACTCGCTGCGAGCAAGAGCTCCCGTTTCAGGAAGCCCGTCCATTCCTGGAGTTCTTCTTCTTGGAGAGTGGAGCGGTACGCGCCGGCATAAGAGTTCACGATAAGAAGAATAACGATGAGAAAAGTCATTGCGAGGCCGAGCATGAGCGTGAACTCCAGAGTGATTTGGGCCCGAGTCATTGTTCCGTCACATTGACAAGAGAGTTCTCGAGGGCCTCGACAACGATGCGGTGGGGGCCGGGACTGACACTGAAGTTCCCCGTCAAGTTCGCGACGCTCCACGCAGCCACTTGGCTGTCCCCCCCGAAGGTTGTGACGTTGAAGATGAGGGCTTGCCCGGAGAACTCGACGCCCCGCACATTGTCTGGGAGGTTGATAATGACTGTGCGCTTGCTCGGCGCGCCGAGGTAGTAGACGGTGTCTGCTGCTTGGGTGAGCATCGCTGCTGCCCGCTCAGTTGCTACAGAAGTCATCGTGTCGCTGAGGCGGCTCGTCTCGGTGAAGTACAGGCTGAGGAGGGGGATTGTGATGAGGAGTACGAAGCCCATTGTGAGCAGGTACTCCATTGATACTTGCGCGCGCACGCCCCTCACCTCATGAGTTCTCGCCCGTCGCGAGTATAAAAATATGATGGAATTGCGTTGAAGATTCGGATAAGATTCGGATTGGAGATTCGGGTGCAAGAGTCAGTTTTATATAGCGCACAAGCACTGAACTTCTGTGGCTAAGGCAGAGCTTATCGAGTACATCAAGCGGGAGGAGCTGCAGGGCTATACGCCTTTGCAGCTGCACAACTACCTCGTGCGCCTCGGCTACCCCGCGGCGCTCGTTGAGGAAGCAATCAGGGAAGCCAACGCCACGCACGCATACACCGCGGCACCGGAACACTGGCGCGCCTATTATGCGGCGAGGGGAGCTACGAGTCCTGAGACACAGAGAACTCAGCAGCGTGGTTCACAGCAAGCTGGACCACAGCAAGCGCACTCACGGCAGACACAAGAGGGGCGCCCAAGCAACCAAACTCTGAGCAACCAGCCCCAGAGCAACCAGTCCGTGCTGCAGCGTGTAGATGCGACAGGAGGGGAGTCTGTGGGGCGGCGGTTCTTCCAAAAGCCGCCGACGAGTGTGCTCGTGCTCGCGGCGCTCCACGCGTTCGCAGGCTTGGCGTTCGTCGTGTTCGGCGGCTTGCTCCGGTGGTCCATCATTGACCTGCCAGGCTTCCTCTCGTTGTTTCGCTTCGTCGTCGCGGTATTCGCGATGGTGCTCATCGTGCTCGGCGTCTGCATGCTCGTCATCGCGTGGGGGCTCTGGGCACTCAAGCCTTGGGCGCGCACACTCGCACTCATGTTCTCTGTGCTCAGCTTCTTCACAGTCGCGGGCGCGCCGCTCAGTGTTATTGTCCTCTTCGTGTTGACGAGGGAAGAAGTGAAGCGAGCATTCACGCCGTCACGCACACAGTAGGCATTCACGCAGTAGAGGTGCTATGGAGTTCTTTGTATTTGCGCCTATAGGCGCCGTATTTGTCCTCGGGGCTCCATTTCGGCGGCTTTGGCGAGAATCGGCAGCCACCGCAGGAGCACGCTGCAGTGAGGCCGTAGGAGCCACAGTCAGGGCATTTCAGGATGGCGTTCGCCATGCCCG
>RFKA01000014.1 GCA_003694385.1 Candidatus Woesearchaeota archaeon
GCTTTTTCCATTAGTAGTAGTCACCGAAATCAGTGTCTTCTTTTTTCTCGCCTCGCATGTGGCGATAGAGGAGGATGAGTGCTGCGAGGATGAGGGCGAGGACGAAGAGCACGAGGGCAATGTGCACTGCCCGTAGGAGAACCGTGGCGAAGCTCTGCGCAGGCACGCGTTGGATGATGCGGAGTGTGAGGGGTGCGTGCTCGCTCCCCGCGATGAGTGTGAGTTGGTGTTTCCCTGGCGGGGTCTCTGCGGCTGTATCGATGACTATCATACCTTGGAGTGCGCCGCCGGGGGGAAGGGTACTCGCTGCCTGTGGTTCAACGCGATACGTTCCTGCGGGGAGTCCTTCGAGGACAAAGCGCAAGCTCTGTGCTTCGCTGCGAAGGTTAACGATGCGAAAGGGGAAATAAGCGGTTTCTCCTGCCTCGACTGTTTGCTGCGTGACGGTTTCGAGGAGGAGGTCCGCCCTGCTGCCAGGAGTACAGTCCCCCTCGGTGATGTGCAGCCTCTGGAATTGCCGTTGGGCATGTATCGCCGCGCCTTCCTGCCGCTCTGTTGTTATGGTGAGGATTTGCGTTCCTGGCTCGGTGCAGCGAAGCGGAACGATGAAATCAATTGTTGCGTGGCCGCCCACGTCGAGGGAGTACCTCGTGCTCACATCAATGCCGAGTGGCTCGTTCGTTACGCTGACTCGTCCCTCGTTCGGCTCGCCGAGCGTGTTTGTGAGGAGGAGCCGGATCGTTAGTACTCCTCCTTGCTCGATTGCTGTGCCGGGAACGAGGGTGGGGCTCACGGCCAGTCCACAGTTAGGCGCTTCTCCGCCCGGGCTGTTCAGGAGGAAGCAGCCACTGGATACGGAGCCCTCACTGGATACCACATTGGATGCCACGAAGACTTCGCTCGGCGTGGCGATGGCTGCAACGCCCACTACGGCGAGTAGACAGGCAATGACTAGGAGAATAAGGAGGGGGACGCTGCGCATTCATCGAGGGAAGCAAAAGACGTTTATAAAAATATCGTAATTAACTATTTAAGAGTGGTTAAGGATTGGTGGTGGGTGGTGGTGGGTTTGTTGTGAGCTCTAGCTGGAGAATATCAAGCTGAAGAATATCAAGCTGAAGAATGAAGAGGAATGGTTAAGAATCACAAGAGGTTTCCTAACCCATGCCATCCATCCCTATCACCGTGCGAGCGCGGAATGGACCAGAGAGCAGAGTGTTCTTCCTCACGACAGGGCGTATTCCTTCTCTCAACCTTACAGGGCAGGACATTGCAGAGTGCATTAATGCTCACCTGCCCCCCCGCTATCACATCAAGCCTCGCAGCAGGCTCCTTGCCCGCCTCGGGGGCCGCACACCCTACCGCGCAGGGAGCATCCTTGCTGTAGGCGCAGCCCAAGAAGCGCTCAAAGACAGCCCCATTAGGCCCGCAACGCCCGCAGAGCTTATCGCGTACATGCGGCGCGTTGATACGAAGATACCCCGCGTCTCGTTCGGCGTGTCGCGGCTATTTGAGGGGGTCAAGCCTTGGGAAGAAGAACGGCACAATACTAGTAATGCGGCGGGGCTCATCCTCTATGATACGAAGAGTGTGAATAGTCGCCTCGCCGAGCAACTCGAGCAGGCTCTGGACAGGCACGGCCTCCTGGCGGAGTATCCATTCCTCGTCTGGGGCTTCGGCATTGAGCCAGACCCTTACACCCCATATGGTATCAGGTTCACTATCACGCCAGAGACGCGTACCTTAACCGCGCCGGCGTTCGCAGACCCTGGAAACGGCAGCGCTGATTTCTACACGCTCAGAGATATTAGTCTCGAAGAACTCGTGACTGAAGGGCGCCTCGTCAGCACGCCTGTTCGAGAGAGCCCTGCACAGCTGAAAGTGCACGTCGTTCCTGGTGGCCTGCGCGTGCTCCGCAGGCACAAGAACACTTTGCAAGCTTCCGAGTACAAGCTTGATTTCGGTGGGTTCTCTGGCCGACTACTCATGGCGTACCGCTAGCAACGCGTTGACCAATGAGGACGAGTGCTGCAAGAAGAATAAGCAGGACGAAGAGCAAGAGCCCCCAGAGGAGAAAAGGCGCGAAAGAAACGCGTCGCTCGGGAGGCCGCTCAACATGGGCTGTGAGGAGTACCTGTTGTGCGTCGGTGCGTGAGCGGACGGTAAGTGTGAAGCCATGCTCCCCAGTTGCGCCTTCGTTCGCGTACACAATGAGTCGCCCCTCGCGCGACTGCCCCGCGGGAACAATGAAGAGGCTGCGGGGCTCGACCTGGTAGTACCCCCACTCATCGAGTCCGTCGATGGTAAGGATATAGTTCTGGTCGAACGATTCGTGATTAACGATTGTGAATGGGTAGACCGCCCCTCTCTCAGGGTCGACGTCTTGCATGTCAAGGATGGAGATGATGCTCTGCTGCTCATTGGGTCGTCCCGAACAGCGCCCGCTTGGGATGACGCGCACAGTCTTTGTTGTGACAAAGCGCTCAGTGGTCCCGGGTGCGAGGGGGTTGCTCACAACGATACTCGCGTCATAACTGCCTGGAGGGGTGCAGGGGGGGACGCGGAAGAGTGTCTCGACGTCAGTGGCTGCGCCCGCGTCGAGCACAGAGAGGTCTTCTTTCTGCGCAAGGCGGAGTTCGGGAATCTCAAAGAAAACCTCGATATTCCGCAGGGCGAAGGGGCGGTAATTCACGAGTCGCAGGGAGAGTGTGAAAGAGCGCCCGTCAGGGACTGCCTCTGGACTCATCGTGATGCGTTCGAGGAAGAGGTCGCACGCGTCGCCGAGATTGTTCCCCGTCTGGTCTTCTTGCCCAGGGTTCGGTGCGTCGGGGCAATTGTCTATGGGGTCGGGTACGCCATCGCAGTCGAGGTCTGCGACCATCGGTTGGTTGATGCCCGCGATGTAGCAGCCACCAAAGAACTTCTTTGGGCGGACTTCAATGATGTGCTCTGTGTCATAGCGTTCGAAAGCTTCTTGCCATTCAAGGAAACGCTCGCCCCCGTAAGGGCCATAGTAAGGGTGATAGACTGCGGCCTCGACATTACCCGCAATGGCGATGAGCAAGAGGAAGGCTGCGAGTGCGAGGAGGATCCAGCGCATATCTGTGTGTTTCACGAACGGGGTAAACAAACAACCATTTATAAAGTTTACCAATATTAACTACTTTGAAGTAAAGACAAATTAAAAGATGTTTTGGTTGGTGCACGAGGGGAAGGAACGCAGAAAACAAGAATGAAACAAGAATCTGAGGAAACGGAATGTTAGCTATATAAATGAGGCGTTGCCCACTAAAGCATGAAAATACTGATTACGGGTGGCGCGGGGTTCATAGGAGGACACGTAGCCGCGGCGCTCAGACAGCAGAGCGGCGGCCGGCACAAAATCATCATATTCGACAAGAAACCACAAGCGAGACACACCGAAGCAAGCAAAACACACACGTACATTCAAGGAGACATCAGAGACGCAGAGGCAGTACACGAAGCAGCGGTTGGCTGCAACGCCATCATCCACCTCGCCGCAGCGGTTAGCGTTGAGCAGCTTAACAAAGACCCCCTGCTTGCTGAGAGCGTCAACGTGCAGGGAAGCGCGAACGTCATAGCCGCTGCTGAACGCTCGGGAGCAAAGCTTGTCGCCGCGAGCAGTGCGGCAGTCTACGGGCTCTCCCCACCAACACCCACTCCTGAAGACGCGCCGCTCTCGCCGGCGAACCCCTATGGTGCGAGCAAGGCGGCAATGGAGAAACTTATCACGAGCGCAAACATCCACTCGTGCATCCTCCGGTTCTTCAATGTGTACGGGCCAGGACAGAACCCTAAGAGCCGTTACGCAGCAGTCATCCCCCTCTTCATTACGCAGGCACTCGCCGGCCACCCCCTCACGATCCAAGGCAGCGGACAGCAGAGCAGGGACTTCATCTACGTGGAGGACGTCGTGACTGCGATCAGGCTCGCCCTCTCGGCGAAGAGCAAGAGCATTGTGAACATCGGCACCGGGGTGGCGACGAGCATCAATGAGCTCGCGGAGCGCATCATCACCATTACGAAAAGCGAAAGCACGACCAAGCACGTGCCTGCTCGCCGTGGCGACCCAATCAGGAGCGTCGCATCGACGCAGCGCGCGAAAACCCTGCTTGGCTTCGCAGCCCAAACAACAATTACTGAAGGCCTCAGGAAGACCGTCGCCTCCTTTCGCGCCAACGAAGACGGATAATATCGCGAAGGATTGAAAAGCTATTAAACACGGACTGGCCTTTCTCGCGCGCATAACGGTCGTAATGGATTGTCACGGGAACTTCCACGACGGAAAGGCCGAGCTCGTGCACACGGTACACGATCTCAGACGCGTGGGCCATGCGGTTACACGTGATACGAATGCGCCTCGCAGCATCACGAGAGAATGCGCGGAAACCATTATGGACGTCGGTAAGTTTCACACCGAGGAAGAGGCGCTCAACAAGCTTCGAGCCCCAGAGCGTGATGCGCTTCACGAGTGGCATACCAGGAGCCCGCCCGAGAAAACGCGAGCCGAGCGCCACGTCGGCCTCGCCGCGCACGAGCGGGCGCACGAGCCGGGCAATCTCCCGGACCTGGTGCTGGCCGTCAGCATCGAAAGTCACGATGATATCGGCGCCGCGCCGCAATGCTTCCTTAATACCCGTCCGGAGAGCGGCGCCCTGACCCTTATTGTGCTTATGCTGGACCACGTGTGCGCCAGCGCGGCGCGCTACTGCCGCCGTCGCGTCTCGTGAGGCGTCATCAACGACAATAATATGGTCGTAACCGGCCCGGCGGAGACGCTGAAGTACTTCTGGGAGGCGACGCTCCTCATTAAAAGCGGGAATGACGATGAAGACTGAATGCTTACTCATGGGAAGTTCACTCATAGGAAGAGAGAATTCTTGAAGTAATTAAAACAGTTGCGCGGGTCATGCGAGACCGAGTTCTCCGAGTTTCGACCAGTCAACCTTCCAGACGAGAATACGAATGCCAGTAAAGGTGCGCTCGTCACTGAAGAGCTCGAAGGCAGTTGTGCCCCAGCCTCCCATGAAGAAGAGGCGGGTGAACATACTCATTGCATTCGCCTGATCCGTAATGAGAACGCGGTTATTCGGTACATCAACGACGAACGATGAGGGAATAGTGTCTGGGCGCGTGGGGTCGACGCGCGTTGACGCGTTCTCACCAATGAAGTAGAACGCCGCGGGAGACAATTCTGCCTGACCAACAAGCTGGTTATTCTCAAAGACTCCGGCGACGAGGAACGATTCATTGGGCGCGCTGAGGTTCGCCACGAGGCCTTGCATCACCGTCGTCCTCGCGCCCTGGCTGCTCATACGTATGTTCAGGCGACAGGACAAAATGTCGCCTTCCCGCTGGCAGGAGCGCCAATTGCTCGGGTAGCCCGGCCAGGGACTCACCCACGTATTAATCGCCTTTTGCGACTGCGTCGTCATCGTTCTGTACCACTCTCGCGCTGTTTCCTCGGTGATGCCGTAGCGCTGCGTCATGGCAGGAATCGCCTGCTCTGAAGGAAGGCTCCTGAAACGGCTGTACGCATCTGCCTTCCGGAAATCCCATCCGCCAAAGTGCCCCCAGACAGTGGCCTTCCCCACCATGTCTCCCGACGTGATAAAGTAATCCTCCGGAGGGGTGCAGTGCGTCAGTGGCAAGACCGTGTCTGCCTCACTCTCCGTCAGGCCCTCGTCCAAGAGCCGCTGGCGAGCAGCGGCCGGGTCGAGGAGAATAATCTCCTTCGTCAGCATCACGGCGCGGTAGAGGTCATCATCGAGGAAGCCGCTCAAGGTGTCAACGCCGAGCCGCGAGCCGCAGTCGAGCATGCGGAGGATGCCAAGCGCTTCTCGCTCATCATCTGTGAGGAGGACACGACCAATCCAATGCGCCATAGGCGTGTTTTGTGATGCACCATCGAATGTAACTGCGCGGTCGGCCACGTACTTGAACCAGTGGCCAAAGTCCCACCAAGAGTTAATGATTGCGTCGGGCTGAGAGGAATCCCTGATCTTGCGCAGGGATTTCCACCACGCGTCAGTCATTGAGGGGACCTCATTCAAACCCATCTCTCGCCCCTGTTCTACGGGCGCCTTATGCCCTGCTTGCTGGAACGCGAAGAGCGACGCGTAGAAACGAGAGTCGTCTTTAGGGGCTGGGATAATGGGTGAGAATGACATGACGAGCGGGAGGGACAGGAGAAGGAAGAGGAGTGGGAGGACTGCGTAGCGGCGGAACTCTTTATCGGAGAACACGTAGCGCCAGAGCGCCCAGAGACCCAGGGAGATTCCGAGGATAAAGAGGAGTGCTGAGACGAAGCCAAATTTTGTTGCGAAGAAGAACAGGAGCGCGAGGAGAGCCAGTACGGGGATGAGTAATGATTGGAGCCATTCGTCTTTCGAGAACACCCATTCTTGCACGAGGCGGAAAACCGTTCCTGCGCCAATTCCTGCCGCGATGGCGAAAGGAGGGAGGAGCAAGAGGACAAAGCGCACACCCTTCGTCATCGTGAACACGCTCGCGGAAATCCAGACAATGAGGAATAACGCATAGCGGACATCGATGTCGCGTTCGTCGCGCAAGAGCAAGAGCATGCCGATGCCGACGGGCAGGGCCATGACGAAGAGGAATTTCATGATTGAAAACCGCGCTCCGAACGAAGAAACCAAGTAGTTAAAGACGAGGAAACCTAACGAGAGCAGACCCCAGTCATACTTGTTCAGGCGTTTCTGCGAGACCAGCGAGAAGAGCATGCCCATGAGCGCAAGGAAGAAGAGGAAGCGCCCACCGATGCTCTTCACGATCTGGCTGATGCTCGGCTCATTCAGCTCGGCGACTGTCGTGAGGACATTTGGCCACACGGTAGCCTTATTCACCGCCGCTTTGATGTTCTCGGTCGTGCCGAGGGGGTAGAGCGGAGCGTGCGCGAAGGCAGAGAACCCTTTAACGGGGATGACGAAAACGCCTGTGAGGATTATGAAGCCGATGAGCATGACGAGCCACCAGCGAAACTCGTCCGTCATGAAGAAACGCGCCACAGATTGCTGTTTCACCAGCGAACGCACAAAAGCGTAGCCGATATAGGCGAAGAGCATGATGAGGTAGAGGTCGAAAAAGAACCACCAGTTCCCCCACGTGAAAGAGAAGAGGCCGAACGTCGCTCCCGCCAACAACAGGAAGATGCCCCTGCGTTTCCAGTTGTAGACAGGCGTTTCGAATGCCTCGAGGAAGAACCAAGCAGTGAGGAGGGGGAAGAGAACAATGAATGAGTCCGTATCGGAGAATCCCGCGGAGGTCCGGCCAATAAATCCCGCGTGCACTGCGACGAGCATGGCTGCGACAAACGCGCCGAGAGAGCCTCCTTTCTTGAGGCCGATGAAGAACGCGGGGATCACCGCGAGCAATGAGAAGATAACGGGCAGCCAGAAGAACGTGCTCATGGGCGTTGCGTCTTTGTTGAAGAAGAGACGAAGAGCATGGATTTTCGCCATGAACCACGTGTGGAAGTACCACGCAGCAGGCTTCCCAAGAGGGGCGAGCATCTTCGTGTCGTAAGGCTCGCCGTCACGGAGCACTTCCCCTGGATGGCCGTGCTCGACGATATTCTCCATGTAGCGGAGGAACTGATATGGGTCGATAGCGAGGAGGTACGTCTGTCCTGTGTCGTCCTGCAGGCGCGAACGCCATTCCCTCTCTAATTTGTCGACATTGCTCGCTATTTGTCGCCGATTATTTTCATTGGCGATAAAAGCTTCATAGAGTTGCTCCACTTCGCGCTTCTTGTCGCGGTCCTGGAGGTTGGGGAACTGGCGCTCGACATCCCGTTGGAGGTTCTGCTTAATCTGTTGCTCGACGGAGTTCTCCGCCCACTGTCGAGTAATAGGGAGTGTTGAGGGGTAGGCCCGGAAGGTGAACGCCAGTGCGAGCGGGATGAGTAAGAGGAGGATGAGAATTGAGATATTCAGTGCCCGTTGGTGTCTCGCAAGCCATCGCTCGACTTCGGGGAGCCGCTCTCTCTGCTTGCGCTTCTTCTCTTGCGAGCGCGGTTCCTGCTTCCGTTCCTTCTTACGGCGACGACCCAATACAGTAACCCCCTTTGAGTGCTCGCCAACAAGGGTTTGTTTATATAATTATCGCCGAAAAATGATTAAAGAGCGCGATGATTCGTTGCTCAGATGCAACGACCAACGCGTGTGTGCTACGCGAACCCGACGATGCTTCTCCGACGGCCTATCAGCGAACTCCTGGACTTGCAGGCGGGCTCGCGAGGTGTCGGCTTGCTCACCCCCACGAGAAAAGGGCGTCTTGATGACTCGCTTCACCATAGCAAACTACCAAAGCAAGTGAAGCTCCACCCGTATACAGCGTCCCAACTCCCCGGGAGCCCGTTCGAGTGGCCAATACCGGGGATAAGCTTTGTGCGAGTGGCGTGGAGTGTCCTCCACGAATATGACGTCGTGCATATCTGGGCGCACTTCTACCTGAGCACGCTCATCCTCATGCTCCTCAGCATCTTCACGAGGACGCGCATCATCCTCACAATGGATACGGTGCCGGGGTACTCGTTCAGTCTCGGGCCAGCAATGGACTTGCTCTTTAAGGTCTATACGTGGACGGTTGGGCGCATCATCTACGGCGTGCCCGAAACGATCACGCTCTATGGCGAGGCACTCCTCCCTCACGCGCTCCGCAGTGGTATCGGGCGAGAGAAGCTCCGCGTCATCAAGACAGGCATCAAACCTCGCAAAGCGCGTGGAAAGCCACCCGGAGACATTGTACGAGACAAGCCCATCGTCCTCTTCGCCGGGCTCCTCAATAAGCGTAAAGGAGTTGACATGGTGCTCGCAGTCGCGAAGCGCCTCCCCACAGCACGGTTTCTCATCGCGGGTGATGGCCCCGACCGCGAACGACTTGAACGGCGAGCGCCGGCGAACGTGGTCTTTCTCGGTTGGCGACAAGACATCCCCGAACTCCTCGCAGTCAGCGATGCCTTCCTCTTTCCGAGCAGGGCCGAGGGACTCCCCGGGGCCGTCATGGAAGCGATGGCTGCCGGCGTTCCCGTCATTACGACGGCGATACCCTGTACAACGGATCTTATCGTGCATGGCGTGCACGGGCTGCTCGCAAACCCCGACGACGTTGCTTCGCTGACGCAGCACCTGAAACGTGTCCTCACTGATAGGACACTCGCACGACGCCTCGCCAAGAACGCGCGTGCACGCATGGAAACAGAGTTTTCATGGGCGCGCGTTCTCCCGCGCTACACAGCCCTCTACGATGCCCGCCCAGTACTCCATGTCATTACGGGCTTAGGTGTTGGGGGGGCTGAGCACATGCTTCTCAAGACAATCCCTCACCTGCCAGGAACACACATTGTATGCAGCCTTACTGACGACAACGCCCTGGGGAGAAAATTGGAGGAGAAGGGTGTCGAAACCTACTACCTCCACCTCACCACGTGGAACTTCCTCCTCGTGCTTTGGAGGCTTCGGCGGCTCATCAAGAGCGTGCGGCCACGCCTCATCAATAGCTACCTCTTACACGCGAACATTATCGCGCGTATCGTCGGCCGCCTCACCGGCGTGAAGACCATTATCTGCTCAGTGCGAAACATCCACCGCGACCGGCCCGTTTGGAACGCGCTCGACCGCGCCACGAGCTGGATGGTGACTCGGTACACGCCAAATTCCCGCGCCGTCGCGGCATGGCTCACTAACGAAGTTGGCATCCCGGAGGAGAAAATAACCGTCATCCCTAACTGCGTCGATGCCACTCTTAAGGAACGCGTCGCGAAAACCAACCGCCACGCGAAACGACGCGAGCTCGGCCTCCAACGCGAGCGCGTCGCACTCTACGTCGCCAGCTTCAAGAAACAAAAGAACCACGAGACGCTCCTCGCGGCCTTCAGTAAACTCCCCAATGAGTGGGTGCTCTTGCTCGCCGGCGACGGCCCCCGCAAAAAAGAAATGGAGTGGCTCGCCCGCCGACTCAGAATCGCAAAGCGCGTGCGTTTCCTCGGCAACAGGGCAGACATCCCCGAACTCCTCGCAGTCAGCGACGTGTTCGTCTTCCCCTCGCGCCACGAGGGCATGCCGAACGCGCTCCTCGAAGCCATGGCCGCCGGCGTCCCCGTCGTGTGCTCCGACATCCCTGAGAACAAGGAAGTCGCCGGGGAAGAAGCGCTCTACGTGAACGCAGATGATGCTCAAGGCCTCGCCAACGCAATACTCAAAGCAAAAAAACGGACACGGCTCCCGGAAAGATTCTCCCGCGCAGCTTGTATCAGGCGTCTCTCAGCGCTCTACCCAGGGAGGGAAAAGCCTTCGGCAAGTAGGGCGCGCTTCTCTTAATCTCTGCTCCATGTGCGGAGCCAGAACTCAAGAGAGAGGAGTGACCAGATGAGGAGGCGGTGGTCCTTGGTTCCTGACAGGTGCTCGCTAAGCTTCTCTTCTATGTAGGGCTTTCTCAGGAGGTTGCTTCCCACGAGTTCGCCTGCGAGCAGGTGACGCTCGACAAAAGGGCGGCTTGCATGACGAAACCACTCACCTACGGGCGCCGAGAACCCCTGTTTCTTGCGTTGCGCCACTTCTTTGGGAACGAAGCAGCTCAGGGCATCACGAAGAGCGCGTTTCCCCTGTGTCGCTTCGAAGTGCTGTTCTCGCAAGGTAGAGAGCTTGTCAGCGGAGAGCTGCAGCTCATCCGAAAAGAGCGAGGAAATGGGCAGTGTCATTGCAAAGTCGACAAGGTCATTATCGAGGAAAGGAAAGCGTGTCTCGAGCGAATAAGCCATGCCAAGATGGTCCTCGATGAGGAGGAGTCCTTGGAGAAAGGTTGTGAACTCGAAAGCGAGTGCGTTCTTGATACACTCCTGCGGTGATTGAGGGTTTATGTGTTTCTCCAAGAGGAGTTCCTCGAAGATTTTCCGTGGCATGCTCTGATCAACGCCTGCGAGGGCGGCACCATAGGCCAAAGGTTTCTCCTCATCGGGTATGAGACGTTGCCAGAACGTATAGTACTGTTGCGCGTAATCCTCAAGTGTTGAATGACCTAGCGCGTGGAGGTACCGCCAAGGGTACCCACCAAAGAGTTCATCTCCACCCGTGCCTGCAAGCACGACCTTGTTGCTCTCTGCCACACACCGCGCAATCGCCATATTAGGAAATGACATGCCAAGCCGGGGTGTCTCAAGATGGAAAATAAGCTTCGCAAACAATTGCTCCATGTCCCGTGGTCCAACCTCAATAGCTGCTTGGTTTGTGCCAAGATGTCGGGCTAGAGTCAGGGCTAAGGCTCGTTCGTCAAAAGTTGCTTCATAGCCTTGCACTCCTTCCATGGCAAAACCGCAGGTGAAAGTGTTGAGCGAGGGTGTGTGTTGCGCGGCGACGGCTACTATGCTTGAGGAATCAATGCCGCTACTCAGGTATGCTGAGACGGGTACATCACTCACGAGTTGGCGCTTGACAGCGGTTGCGAAACGGGTTCGTAGCTCATTGACGATATCCTCGTGGGTTCCTGCAGTGGCGGGGTCGAGGAAGCGCTGTTTCCAATAGCAGTGCTCCCGCAAGCCCGTGCCATCAAACGTTAGGATGGTTGCTGGTTTCAATAACGTAATGCCAGAGAAGAAGGTGTCATTTGACAGGACATTCTGGAAGGTAAGGTATTGATTGAGCGCATCGAGATTAAGGCGGGGTTTGCACGCTGGATGCGCAAAGAGCGCTTTCGCCTCTGAAGCGAAAAAAAGTTCCGAACCGATAACTGTATAGTAGAGAGGCTTAACACCAAAGCGGTCGCGAACAAGATGTGCCGTGCGCGAGCGAGCATCCCAGAGAGCGAACGCGAACATCCCGTTAAAGCGTTCAACAGCTCCTATCCCCCATGCAAGGTACGCTTTGAGGACGACTTCTGAGTCTGTCTTAGTCGAGAAATGGTACCCCTCGCGCACGAGCTCTCTGCGGAGCTCCTTGTAATTATAGAGTTCTCCATTATAGACGAGCGCCACGTCACCGTCGCAGGCGAGTAATGGCTGTCTGCCAGCCGAGCTGAGGTCGATAATGCTCAGCCTTCTGTGCCCAAGGGAGACGCCATTGGAGCGGTAGAATCCCTCATCATCAGGTCCCCGATGCTGAAGCGCTCGCACCATGCGCTGTAAGATGCGTTCACTTGGCTGGTGAGGACCAATTACTCCTACGATTCCGCACATGCGTTTCCTCCTCGGCGCGTCAAAGCGACTATGGTGTAGCGCTGAGTCTCGTACACTTTAGGCAGCCGGATAGCTTCCTCGATGAACGCCGACTTCCTCTTCGCGACGTAGTTTTTGTCGATGACGAGGTGAGTGATACCATACAGTTCCTGTAGTCTTTGCGGTGTTCCTGAAAACGTGTTGAGGGTTTCTAAGTCACATTCAAAATAGGAAAACGAGCGGTCTCCCTCACGGGTGATAAATCGATAGTAGAATGTTGGTCCCTGACGACCTCGTTTTCTCTGCTTGCGATGCATAGTGAGCGCGCTCAAGAGGTAGCTGAGCTTGATGGGGAGGGAAGCGACGCGTGCATGAGAGAGTGTTTTGAGTTTTTCAGCTACTTCGCGCAGTTCTTGCTCATCCTGGAGGGGTGTTGTAGAGAGAATGCGGCGATAATTAAGGAAAACGAGAAGGAGGAGGAGCACAGTGCAGTTCCAGAGGAGCAGGAAGCCCATTGCTTGTACTGAAAGGAGGGCGAGCTGGTTTTGGAGAAGGGTGAAGAGCGCAACGAAGAATGCTGCTGAGTACTCGAAGTAGCGCTCAGCTTCACCGAAGATAAGGAGGCCGGGGAGCATCGTTGCCCCGAAGAGCACGAGAGAAGACGCTGTTACCGCCCAGAGAAAATGTGTGAGCGGGTCAGTAGAGAGGAGTGTTTGTACAGTATTATTTGTCAGGACGAACCAGAGGATAATAAAAACTAGTGGGGTTGAGTAGAGCCCGATGAGAAGGGGAGAATCATAGAAAAAGAGGTTGCCCGCGTCCCGCGGCCTCCGCACGAGATAGTAAGGTAAGAGAAAGAGAGAGAGCTTGCTCCTATTCGCTGCGGGCGATTTACTTCTGATATTACGCATGTACCAGCGCTTGTGACGCCACCAGAACAACAAGGGATTGCGAATCTGCAGCGCTGGAAAGAGCAGGCCTGCGCTCACGACCACTGCCACGATGAGGACTGGCCACCACGACGGTAAGAAGATACTGAGCAGCACGCCGAAGAAAAGCGTTGCTTGGTAAGCAAACAGTGAGGAGTACGCGGCGAGCCAGACACCGGCCGCCGCCAAAAGAAAGAAGGCGTGGTGTACCGCTGATCCCAGATACACTCCGAGCAGAAAACAAGACACGGGAATCGTGCCGAACGCGCGCGCCTTGATGGCTTTCATCCGAGGAGTTGTGGGAAGGAGCACGGGGAGCGTCAGGTAGTAAGCGAGGGCAAACAACGAGAGGAAAACACTCTCTGTTGCCCACCTGACAAAAAGGTAGAGTGCGAGGCCATGAAGTAAATCAGGGATGATATTCAGGAAACGCGCGGCCAAGATACTAAAGCGCTCAGGTATGCGCGAGAGGAGCCAATGGAAACCGATGGGGTAGTCATAGGTTCCCTCAATGAGCGAATCGGGGACTGCATAGCTTGGGCGCGAAAAACACGCCTCGCGCCTGATGAGCCAGAGTGACACCCACTCATCTGAGGTCTCTCCGGCACTGTACAAGAGGCGCAAAAGGAAGCCACAAGCGCCTATGAGAATTGCAGCCAGGAGCTCCACTCACTCACCTCCTAACACAAGCGCATCTTGAATACACCAGGAAGGGTCGGGGAGAAGCGTTGCGCGCGTTCGCTGCTCAGTATCAATGACATGCAGTCCCCGGTTAGCGTCCAGACAAAGATAGCGGTGAGAAGAAAGCGGCAACACTTGCTGCACCCATTCACGCTCTCCAAGCGCCGGGTCTTTCGGCAACCCTGTCAGAATAATCCGCTCTCGCTCAGCGAAACCATTCCCGAAAAGAATCGCTACTCCTCGTGTCGTATCCGTAACGAGCCAGCCCCCCTTGTGAGGGATGAGACCGTGCGCCATTGGGTGTAATGCGCAACGCAAGTGTTTGTCCCCTTCTGGAAGACGGAGTTCATAAATCTCTCCTTTGTGCGCCATTGCGACGAGGAGCGTGCCAGGCGTGTAAGGATTGTACCTTGCCGCATTTGGATGGGCGGTTCGTTTTGCGGTCACGATTCCTAGAGGGCCATAGTGAGCAGGGTCGACGTACAGTGCTTTGTGGCCTTCTCGTTCGTAATGTCTCGCTCTCTCAGGGGTGGATGCTAAATACACACCGTCGGCTGACGGGTTGAAACCATTATCCCACGCGAACCATTCCCATGTGCGCTTGCCGGTTTTGAGTGAGAGTTCAAGGATTGCATCGTAGCCTGAGGAGACAACCAACATTCGTTCACCATCGGGGTGAAGCGCAATCGTGTGAAGAAAGGCGAAGTGCGGGTCACGGTATTCTCTCTCGACAACACCCTTTGGGGAAAGTTGCACCACACGGTCAACGAGTGTCAGAAGAAAGCCGGTGTGGAACCGCACGATATGCCGTGGCTCGGGGAATGTCTTCGTGTCGATGATGGTGAGTCCTCGTGGCCCAAGCGAGCATGATACAAGGAGGCCATCCTCAATAGGGCGCTGTTCTACGCGACCAAATGGTTGCTTATCAGCGTGCTTGAGCATGCGTGCCCGCCGCCGTTCTTGATCTTGACTCTTCACGACGAGCAGGCAAGAGAAGGTCTCGGCGAGTGGCGCCTCTTGGAATGTGTGAACATAATGCGTGAGTGATTGTGTCATTTTTTCATGCTAAAGGTGTCGCGAAGGAGTCGTCGCGGCGCGGCCGCGATACAGCCATGAGGATATGCTGCGCGGTAAGGATGGTTTGTGAGTATTTCCTCTCGTTCGAGCTCTGTTAGTATGTGCTGCATCGTTGTCAGGATGACATCGGGCATCGTCTTCTCTTCCGCCAGCCACTGGAAGGGATGGAGTAAGAGCTGGATGCGAGCATGGCCTGCTCGAATGTGCGCAACGAGTTCTTCAAAGGTGTAACGGAGGTTTGAGTCACTAATATACTTTATTGCCTCAGTGAACTCTGGACCGTAAGCGTTCTTGAACCCTTCGATGCGAAGCTGTTTGAAGCGCTTGAAGACGCTGGGATGTGCACTGGGGCTATGAATGGAAATCACTGGGTCAATGGGTGTGTGCGGGAGGACTGCCTGGAGCCGCTTGACATCGTCGAGAACGAGCTTGGTAACCGCCTCGTCATCGTCCGGGAGATCTGGGGGAACGGTGAAGTGGCAAGCTATACGTTGCCCGAGTGCTGCTATTTCCCGTATCGTGCGCAATACAGGATAAGAATGGAGGTTGTAAAGAGGACTGTGGAGTTGGAATTTGAAGGTCGCGGTCACGCCAAGTGCATGATTGATTTCAGCGAAGCGCTTCGCCCACTCTACTGAATAGTCAATATCGTGACGCAAGAGCAAGCTTTTCGGAGGAAGGTCATCCGTGAATGTGCGGAAGGTGTAGCCTTCGGTCTTGATGAGCGCGATGAGTTCTTTATAGCGTTGTTCGGTGTACATCTTTATTTCTCCGCGAGCACCTCGTATACGCTGTCGAGGCCACAGTAGGTTGGTGGAAAGAATGATAACTGCTTGCTCGCAGTTCCTTTAAGCGTGAGTGCTCCATCCGGGCCCATCCGAATATTCTTGAAGCCAATCTCTGAGAGTTGTCGCCGTAATCGGCGTTTCGGTGTGACTGTGGCGGGCCCTTGGAGACCGAAGAGGTTCGTGAAGAGGACGTGGCACGCAAAGCGCCGGGGAGAGAAATCTTCTGTTGCGTTGGGGTTCCACAAGAGGTCGTGGAGGTATTTCCCCCAGCTGTTCGTCGTGAAGTAGAGTTTCCCGCCAGGTTTCAGCAGGCGATAGAATGTGCGCAGCGTCTGCAAATAATCTGTATAGAAAACTGTGCTATAGGAGAAGATACAGTCAAAAGAAGCGTCAGGTTCAGCGATATGCTCAACTGTTTCTTGACGCACAGAGGCGTTTCTGAGCTTGTTCTTCCTGATGAGTGCCTGCGCGACAGCCACGCGGTTTGCATCGACATCTATGCCGAGCACCTCCTTATTCTTCTGTGCAAGGACGAGCAGCCACTGGCCAAAACCGCACCCCGCGTCGAGCACACGCCCTTGGCGTTCAAAGCCAATATTGTGGATTCGCGCCGCGTAGCGATCCAGACCCCCTTGCCACATCCGCTCGAAGAAAGCGCGGTCTTTTTCCTCGAGACGAAGGGAAGACGGGAAGGTAAACTGTAGTCGTGAAGAGCGCTTATGCATTGGACCTCCACGCGACTGCGGTTTCATTAATTGTCTGCATCTCAACCTTTCTCCGTTGATACGCTTGTAAGAGCTTGTCGAAAAAAGCTCCTGTGCCATTTCCTGATGAGATAAAGCGTTGCGCTTCTTCAGGCGTCTGAGGCTTCGCTTTCTTGAACGCTTCATATTGGTCGAGCGTCACTGCATTCAGGTAGATGAGCGTAGGGTGGAAGTTGAAAATAGTTCTTTTCGACAAAAATACTGTGCTTTCAAAGAGCGGCATGCGTCCTGCTGACCAGATTGCGACGTCATCCTCCCAGTTGTACGGGATGCGGAGGATGCTTCCGGTGGGGAGGTGGAGTGTGTGCGGCTCGCAGGGAGTGGGCGCTGGTAAAAACAATGAAACGTCAGTTGTGATGCCTGCGGCGATCATTTCCATGAGTAAGGGAGTGCTCTGCACGAGCGAATGCGTACGTACTGCCGTCACGCCTGGGAACAAGGTCATGAGGTGCTGGAGTACTCCTTTGGGGGTGGCTCCGTGCGTGCTCCCGGGGAGGAAGTTTGGGTGAAGCCCTGGTTCGACACAATCAAGTGCGAGGAGTTCATCGACTGCGGGGCTTTTATGAGTGAGAAACCATGTACAGGGGATTTTTGCGGCGGCAATTTTCTTCATAACTGACCTGATGATGTAATCAGGTGCCCAGTCGACATCCAGGGTGAGCGTCCACTGAGTGGTCATGAGTCCCCCTCGTTTGCTAGGGCTTTTTTGAGAGCTGTGACGACGCGCTCTTGCTCGTCCAAAGTCATAGAGTGGTAGAGGGGGAGCGAGAGGCACTCATTGAATAGCCGTGAAGAACCGGCGAGTGAACTTGCGCGCCGCAAGTGCTTAAATGCGGGCTGTTCATGCAATGCGAAAGTCCCTATCTGCACTTCTATTCCTTGTGAGCGGAGCGTGGTGAGTACGTGATCGCGTTTCGCGAGCCGGATGGTGAATGACTGCCAGGAAGACTCTGCCCCTGAAGCAATGATTGGGAGCGATACGCCGGGCAGTCCGCGCAGTAGGGTACGATAGCGCTCCGCCAATTGTCTTCGCCGGGAGAGTAACTCCTCTATGCGTTCCATCTGTGAGAGGCCGAGTGCTGCGAGGATGTCACTCATCTTATAGTTCGTCCCGACACGGACGAACTGGCTTGAGCGTCGCGCGGTCGCTCCTTCCATACCAAAGTTCTTGTACGAGCGCAAAAACGCCGCGAGACATTTGTCGTTCGTCGTGACCATCCCCCCTTCCCCTGTCGTGATGAACTTTCTCGGATGCAGACTGAAAATAGAGACATCAGCGAGCGAGCCAACCGCCTTCCCATGGAATGTTGCTCCAAGGCTGCAGGCCGCGTCCTCGATAATGAGGAAGCCGAAACGCTCCTTGAGCTTGTTGAGCAGGGTATAGTCCAGAGGATTCCCAAAGAGTGAGACGGGGAGAATGGCTTTCGTTTTCTCCGTACATGCTGTTTCGAGTGTGGTGTAATCGATATTCGCCGTAGAGGGATCACAATCGACGAGGACGGGCGTCGCCCCGACGAGCATAACGACCTCTACAGTCGCGGGATGTGTATAATCAGGTACGATGACTTCATCCCCGGGGCCTATTCCTAGTGCTCGAAGCACTGTCTCGGCCCCTGTCGTCCAAGAAGTGAACGCGACGGCTTCGTCCACCCCTACATACGTGGCAACAGCTTGCTCGAATGCTCGCGTAACAGCTCCTTCGGTAAGATAGCCTGTCTTGAGCACCTCGACGACACGGGTGATGTCGCGCTCAGAAATGTGGGGCTTGATGAGGGGGATTGTGAAGGTCATGGTTTTCTCCCGGATAACTTACGCAGAGTGTAGAGCCTGACGGGACTGAATCGCTGGATGCCCCCAAGCTGTTGTTGGAGCGCAAACGCCTTTCTGTTCTCCTCGGCATCGTACAGGGGCTCTTTTGGCGCAACCAGGAGTGGGTGAACAAAACGTGAAAACAAACAGTAGGTACCGAAATACTCTACGTGCTCGACGGTAAACAAGCCTTCAATGTCTCGCAAAAATCGCTCTGTATCTATCATGAGGTTATAGGTTGCTTGCGTAATCGGGGGGAGGCCAAACGCGGCACGCGCAATATTCAACTCGTCATACCCATCCTGAAAACCTTCTAGGAGTAAGAGGCGGCCTTGCGGAAGCAAGTGAGTATGAATATGCTTGATTGCTTGTATTTGCTCCTCGTGGGAAGGGAGATTGATGATGCAACGCTTGGTTGTTGCTATGTCGAATCGCTCTTTCAGGCTGAACGTGCGAACGTCTGCGACTGTGAAGACTACGTTTTTCTCCTTGCGCCGTTCATTAAGGGCGTTCGCTTTTGCAATCATGTTCTCCGAGAAATCAATCCCGTGGACTCGACTACAAGTCTTTGCCATTGCGAGTGCGAAATATCCATTCCCACACCCTACATCAAGCAAGGAGGCCCCGCGGGAGTCTTTGAGTGTGCGGAAGAGTGCTTCGTGTTCGAGTTGGTTCTGGAACTGGTCTCGAAGAGTGCTCGTCGCATCATCTTTGAGGGCGGCTGCCATCTCTTCCCAGGCTTTTCTGATCGCATCACTTTCCATTCGTCTCTCCTCCATCAGTCTCTCCGCCATCTGTCTTTCCACCAGTTCTCCCACCTCTCCACTCAATGAGTCGCTGCAATCCCTCCTTGAGTGAATAGCGTGCGGTGAACCCTATTTCTTCGCTCGCTTTCCGTGGGCACCCAATACGATTCTTGACGAGTGCTCGGGCGTCGTCAGTACCGTACGGCTTGTACTTGACAGTCAATGAGGATTTCTTCAGCTCGAGGATAAGGTTGCACAGCTCCTTGATGGTCGTCTGAACACCCGTTCCGACGTTGTAGAACTCATCTGTCGCGTCACTCTCCAACGCACAAATGTTCGCGCGGGCCACATCCTCGACGTAGATGAAGTCGTACGCTTGGCTCCCATCACCATTGATTATTGGGGACTCGTTCGCATCAATTTTATTGAGCATGATGGGTATGACTCCGCTGTAGACTGCTTGCTGGTCTTGGCGCGGGCCATAAACATTCATGTAGCGGAGCCCGACGTAGTCGAGGCCGTAGCGGTCGTTAAAGGCGCGGCACATTGCTTCACCAGCGATTTTCGTGGCGCCGTAGAAGTTCCTGTTGTTGAACGGGTGATCCTCAGTCATCGGTACTTCAACAGCATCGCCATAGACGCTCGCGCTACTGCTATAGATGAGTTTCTTCACGCCGTGCTTCACACAGGCCTCGAGCACGTTGAACGTCCCCGCAATGTTTACTTCGAAGGCGCTGCGCGGGAAGTCTTTGCAATGAAGGAGCCAGAGGGCGGCGAGGTGAAAGACATAATCCACCCCCTTCATCGCATCATGAAGGATGTCTGTACGTGTGATGTCACCACCATGCGCGTAGAGCGTGCACCGTTCATCCATGAGTGCCTGAGCGATATTCTCATGCGTCCCTCGTGAGAAGTCGTCAAAGATAATAACCTCCTTGACAGTGGTCGTGAGGAGTTGCTCGACGACGTGACTACCAATAAAACCCGCCCCCCCGATGACAAGAACACGTTTCCCATCAAGCGTTGGCATGGTTGGCACCTCCAAGCACATTCTTTATATCAATCACTTTTTCACGGAGCGGGGCGAGTTGTTCCCGGTACTCAGGTAATTTCGTGAGGAGGACGAGGACATCCATATCGGCAAAGTTGGTGAGGGGGGCGATGCCGAACTCTTTAGTAACCTCTGCGGGGGTAAAGAGGGGATCGCTGCCGAAAAGCTCATACCCTGCTTTCTTCAGTCGTTCGATGAGGGTGCGCGCGCGGGAAAAGCTTGCATCTTTGACTCCTTCTCGGTAAGAGAGGCCGATGAGACCAACGCGCCCTCGAGGACTGACTGCTCGGATTTTCGTGAGGTAGTAGTCGACCATTTTCTCGTTCTCTTCGCGCGCGAGCGCAATGAGTGGAACGTTCTCGTTCTTGATGAGGAACCAAGGATAAACAGGGATACAGTGGCCGCCGACGAGGCCTGGTTCGTGGAGGTCGCAAAACGCGTGCCGAGCGTGCGCGCGCACCTCCCAGTAGTCGATGCCATGGCGCTCCGCCACTTTGTAGAGTTCGTTTGCGAGGGCGATGTTCACATCGCGGTATAACCCTTCTGCGAGCTTGACAAATTCTGCAGTTGTGCAGTCTGAGACGGGTTGCACGGTCGTACAGAACTGTGTGTAGACGCTGCGCGCGTGCTCAGTACACGCGGGAGTTGCCCCGCCAACAATTTTGGGGAATTCCTTGTAGCGGCTGATGGCCTTGCCCGTCATGATGCGTTCGGGACTGTAGGCGAAGAAGAAATCCTTCCCTACTGTGCACCCCCCGCTCTCGAGAGCGGGAATGATGCGCTGCGAGCAGGTGCCGAGTGGCACTGTCGTTTCGAGAACGACGAGATCCCTCTGCTTTACGATAGGCGCCAGTGCTGCGCACACAGCATCGATGTTGTGGAAGTCTGGCTCGTGGTCTTCAGTGAGGAAGAGCGGCACAATGATGATGTGTGTTGTTGCTTCTGAAAGGTCCTCGTACGAAGTCGTGAACGTGATGTGCTTGTGGTGGCGAGTGAGGATCTCGCTAAGGAATGGCTCCTCTGGAAGTGGGTTGTTTCCGTTCCTTAGTTGTTGCACACGCTGTTCATTAATATCAAGGCCAATGACAGGGATGCCCGCGTCAGCGATGACTGCTAAGAGAGGTAGGCCAGCTTTGCCGAGGCCTATGACGCTGATGGGGCTCCGTTTTGTTGCCTCTTCCTCCCACCTATTCATGAACGACCCTCCCTTCTTTTGCTGAGCGTAAGAGCATGTGGGCGATTTCAAGTACGCGCTTCCCGTCCTCTCCCGTGACAAGGGGCTGCGTCCTTTTTCTCACGCAATCAATGAAGTGCTCGAGTTCGTTCCTGAGCGGTTCTCGTTTTGCTATCTTGAAGCGTATCATCTTGCCTTCGACAATATGTTGACTCTTCTCTTCCTGAGATGCGACGTTCTCGTAGAACTGGAGTCGCTGGTCGAGATAGTCGAGGACGAACAGGCCTTTCTCACCGGTAATGGTGAGTTGTCTGATGTTTGTCGGTGTGAGCCAGTTCACATTGAGGTAGGCGATTGTGTCATCTGCGAATTTTATCACGCCAGCTAGTAAGTCCTCTTTATGTGAGTGGAGTCGTTGTGCGGTCTCTGCGTAGACGCGGACCGGCTCGCTCCCGATGAGGTAGCGGAAGACATCAATATCGTGTACAGCGAGGTCGATGACAACACCGACATCCTGAATGCGAGGAGGAATTGGGCCGACCCTACTCGCCTTGACCTTGTATATCCTCCCGAGTTCTCCCGCCTTGATGCGCGCCTGGAGTTCCTGGACTGCTGGGTTGAAGCGTTCGATATGACCAACGGTGAGGAGCGTCTTGTGCTTGTGTGCTGCGGCAATAAGTTCTTCTGCTTCGCTAATCGTGTAGGCGAGGGGTTTCTCGATGAGCAGCGGGATGCGTGCCTTGAGGACTGCGAGACCGATTGCGTGGTGGTGTATCGTAGGGACTGCGAGCGTGATGAGGTCTGGCCGTTCGTTTTCTATGAGTTTCCGGTAGTCGGTATAGAAACGCTTCCAGTACCGCTTGCCGTTCTTGTTGGCTTCGGCATGCTTGTCGGCGACGGCGACAAGCTCAACTCCTTCAATCTCTGAGAGGACGCGAGCATGGTTCCGCCCCATGTTTCCAACGCCAATGATGGCTGCTCTTAGCATGTGGTTGCCTCCCGCACTGCTGTAGCGATGCGTTCAAGTTGTTTGTGGGTGAGCCCTGGGTGAACAGGAAGAGAGAGAACCTCTGCTGCGGCGCGTTCAGCCTCTGGGAATGCTCCCTCACGATAACCGAGGGATGCAAAATGGGGGTGGAGGTGAAGTGGTTTAGGGTAGAAAATGGCTGACTCAACACCGCGCTGCTCGAGGTGACGTCGAAGCTCATCCCTCGTGCAGGCGCAGGCCTTCGTGACGCGAATCGTGTATTGGTGGAATGCGTGCTGTGAATCTCCAAGTATCACAGGGAGTTTGAGTCCAGGGATGCCCGCGAGTGCTGAAGTGAGGAAGGCTGCGTGTGCTTGGCGTCGTCGGGTCCAGTCAGCAAGGTGCTTTAATTGTTCAATCCCGAGAGCGGCTTGGAGGTCTGTCATTCGGTAATTGTAGCCCATTGTTTCATAGAGATACTGAGTTCCTTGGCCGTGATGTCTGAAACGTCGTGCTCGCGCAGCCACAGTCTCGTCGTTCGTCGTGAGCATTCCTCCTTCACCCGTCGTGATGTTCTTCGTCGCGTAGAAGCTGAAAGCACCAATCGTGCCTAGCGAGCCTGCTGGTA
>RFKA01000104.1 GCA_003694385.1 Candidatus Woesearchaeota archaeon
CTGAGAATCTCCTCCCGCATCTCGGGAGGGAGAAACAACACGTAGAGGATGAGGACGATGCCTATGAGGAGGACAACGAGTGGCGCACTCGTACGGTGCGTCTGGCCGCGGCGCATACTCGTCGAACCTACAAAGATTTATATATAAAGGTTTCTCTTGCTCGACGGGGAATATGCACATCATTAAGAAGGATATAAAGCGCGGGGATGTGAGCATCAGTGTAGAGACGCCAGACGACCTCTGGACACTGAAAAGCATCATCAGCCCCGGTGACACCGTGCGGGGAAGCACGGAACGGAAAATACGACTCGGCGCGGGCAAAGATGAGAAGACGAGCGTGGTGCGCCGCCGCGTCACACTCACCATCACCGTCGAGAAAGTAGACTATGCGGCAGACGGTAGTTCGCTTCGCGTTCTGGGGACAATAATTGATGGCCCTGACGACGTCCCTCGCGGAGAGCACCACTCATTCATCCTCGAGCCGAACACGCAACTCACCATCTCAAAAGACTGGTCAACGTACCAATTGCGCAAGTTGGAAGAAGCTACGAAGCAAGAGCAACCACTCATCGTCGTCCTCTTCGACCGCGAAGAAGCACGGCTCTTCTCTGTGAAACGACGTGGCATACAGGAGCTCCTCCGCCTAAAAGGCAACGTGGCGAAGAAAGGAGAAGATGGACAGCACATCACGAACTTCTACAAGGAGATTGTGACTGAACTCCAGCAGCGCGCTGATGAGCACACGCGCATCATTGCCGGTGCACCCGCTTTTTGGCGGGAATACCTCGAGAAGGAATTGCCTGCGCCCCTCCGGAAACGAACAGTCTTCACGACAATCAGCGGGATAGAGCGCACCGCGATTCGTGAACTCCTCACACGACCAGAAGTCGCGAAACTCATCGCGGAGCATGCGTCGCTCCGCGAGCTCGAACTCGTCGAGAAGGCACTCACCGCCCTCGCCAATGAAAAACTGGCCTACGGGCTTGACTTTGTCAAAGAAGCAGTCTCAGCAGGCAATGCCGAGCAGCTCATCGTTACGGAGAGCGCGCTCGCAGACGCTCGGCAGCAAGGAACGATGCGCGAGCTCGAGTCCCTCATGCGGCAGTGCGAGCAGAACAGGGGGGCTGTTCACGTACTCACGAGCAATGAGGCGCGGGGTAAAATCGACCCGCTCGGAGGAGTCGTCGCGATACGCCGGTGGTAAGCGAGTGAAGAAGATGAGAGATGAAGCACTCGCGCAGATTATCACTGACATCAAGCGAAAGCGCGAACTCGCGGGGCTCGCAGATACGGTTGTGCGCGGCAAGGTCCTGAAAGCACTGCGGGCCCAGCCGAAGCTCTCTTCGCTACTCGATCGCCCATTCAAGGAGTTCTCCCGACGGGCAGACTACAAAGCGTTGCGGCGTGAGGTACGGCGGAGACTCCGTGAAATTTACGGGGTGTTCGACCTTGATAATAAGCGACAACGGGAAGCGCTCGTCTCAAAGGGGGACGTAAGAGACATGACGGTCGTCAGGCAGTTACTCGCGCTTCACCAGAGCTCGAAAGAGCGGCTGCCCTTCTATCCACGAGTCTACAGAGAAATCTTCTCGCGTACAGGAGTTCCTTCCACAATACTGGATATTGGTTGTGGCGCGAACCCGTATAGTTATCACTTCCTCGGCTGCAAGCCGCGGTATGTCGCAGTGGACTTGCCGAGTGACGAGCTCGCACTCCTCAACACGTTCTTCGAGCGGGCGGGTATTGACGGCGAAGTTAAGGGTCTTGATGTGGTGGACGACGCTGACTGCATTGGCAAGCTTGGTTCTTTTGATGTCTGCTTCTGCTTCAAGCTCCTCGACTCACTCGAGACGGTCAAGCGACACAGTGCAAAAAAAGTGTTAGGTTCTCTCAATGCGCAATGGATTATCGTGAGTTTCCCGACGCTCAGTATTGGCGGGGGGAAGCGCATCAAGCAGGAACGGCGCACGTGGTTCGAGCACTTCCTCGCGAAACAGGAGTGGAGTTATGAGAGCTTCGAGATTCCAAATGAGGTGTTCTATATTATCCCGAAAGGCCTGCCCGAGCGTCCACTCAGAAAGCGAAAAGCAGTGCTCGTGAATGACGAGCGAGGCGGTAGCGACACGGCCGTAATGAGAGAAGAAACAATAGAAGAAAGAACAATAGAGGAAAAGAGAAGAAGTTGAAAAGAGAAGTTGAAAAAATCTTACGCCTTGATCTTCTTCATGTCTTTCCAGGCGAGCTCGAAGAGCTGCTCGAGCGCCGAGGCGAAGAACGGCGTGTTAATCCAAATGCCGATGTCATAGGTTGGGTGGACGTCCGCGTCATCCATGACCATGAAGACGAGCTCCTTGCCGTCGACGATGACAAAACGGGCTTTGTTCTTGCAATCCCTGATTTCGGCAACGCCTTTCAGTTCCTTCTCGGCAGCCTTTGTCTCCTTGCTGAGCGGAGCCGCGATGCGCACCTTGACGCCTCGCTTCGCAACTTCCTCGAAGACGGGTTTGAGACCTTCAATCTTGCGTAGGAGACCACTTCCTGTTGTCATGATAGTCACGCTCTTCTCAGCGCCGCGTATCATGAGCTCGAGGTGGTTGTAGAGATTGTGGCGTCCTTTGAGCGAGCCACTCAAGTCTGTTGGCTCAATGAGCTCCACCCCTTGTGTGTGCAGGTTGCGGAGTTCCCCGATGACATCCGTATCCTTCAGGTTCTCGAGGCGATCAATTTTTTCGTCGGCTTC
>RFKA01000015.1 GCA_003694385.1 Candidatus Woesearchaeota archaeon
ACAGTTCTCCTTGGAGAGGAGATCGGGACAATTAGCTGGGCACGTCTGTTTCCCCGCGGCACAGCCAGGGCATTCTATCTTTCGAGAGTTTCCTTGGAGTGTGATGGCCCGGTCGAGGTTATTCCGCAGGATGAGGTGCACTTCAGGAGTGCTTGCGCCTGCATCAGCCCCGTTGAATTTGTATTCTTCGCAAGAGAACTCTGTAGGGATGCTGCAGCGGCTGGGCACGAGTCTGCTCGGGTTGATGACTCCGAACCATGCGAGCGCGCCAATGATTGCTACGATTGCGAGGAGTGCCCAGCCGTACGTGACGAGGTACTCCATCGCTACCTGTGCCGGTGCTCCGCGCCGCTCCATACAGGCTCCCCGAAAAGACGGTACTTAAATAGATTGTTGTGGGGGGGATTGGTGTGTACTGACTCGTGTTGAACAGCACCTTTGTATTCGACGCTGCCTTTCGACGCTGCCTGATCAGTAGCACACGAAAGCTTTAAATACGCTCTTCTTAAAGAATTCTCGTGAGGTAGCGATGGGTCTCTTCGATGCTAAGATGTTCCAGAAGCCCTGGCTCGCGCCGCTTGGGCCTGGCGAGAGCGCTAAGGGCTTGCCGGGAGACGCGCTTCCGCAGCAAGCAGTTGTTGTCCGCTACAAGGGGCCGTTTGATTGGACGTTCATCTACCGCGCCATTTTTCGCTGGTTTGAGCAGCGCCGCTTCAAAGTCCACGAGGACCGCTATAAGGATACGGGGAAGCGCATCAAGGAGGATATGAGTGCGACGCGGGAAATCGACGAGTTCTTCAGCGAGACCTACAAGGTGAAATGGGAGATGTGGAAGCTCACGCGCAAGGAGGTTGTCGTGCGCGGCGAGCCGCGTGTCATCTTCAATGGTATGGCACAGGTTACTATCAGTGGCTCAATCACTACTGACCGTGCGCATATGTACAAAGGCAACCCTTCCGCGTTCCAACGTTTCCTCGGGAACCTCCTCATGGATGCGCGCTGGAAGGAGATTGAAGGCGTGGTTATTGACACGATGGAGTACCGGCTTCAGGAGCTCCAAACAATGATTAAGAAAGCATTTAATATGAGTGCGCAAGAGAACGCTCCGTGGACGCCGACGATGAACGCGAGCCTTCCCCGCGTTTGATGTCAGAGATGTAGACGATGTCAGAGATAAAGTACCTCATCGATGGGAAAGAAGTCAAGTATGAAGGGCTTTTTGACCTCAAGGGGCTCTTCAAAGTCATTGATGACTTCTTTCGTGAACGTGGCTATGACCGCCTCGAGACGAAGAACTACGAAGAGGTCTACGAGACGGGGCGGCAGATAACCATTGAGCTCATGCCTTACAAGAAAGTGAACGACTATGTGAAGATGCAGGTGCGCATCTACGCGTTCTTCAAAGAGGTCAAGGACAAAGTTGTTGAGATTGACGGAGTGAAACGCAAGCTCCAGCACGGGAAAGCAGAGTTCTGGTTTGACGCCGACCTCTTCACTGACTATGAGCACCGCTGGGAGAGCCGCGTCGTTCTCTACTTCCTTCGCACCATCAGTGATAAGTTCATCAGGCGCGCCCAGACAGAGATGGCGGAGGAGATATGCAAGAAAGACTGCATGGATGTCATTGAGCTCGTAAAGAACTTCTTGAACATGAACCGCCACACCTTTGCGCCAGCGAGTGGCTCCTATTTCATAGGCTCTTAGGCCTGCTCAGCACCCCCTGCGCCCCTTAGTGCGCCTGCCACTCTCTGGCACGCTCGGTCCTCCGAAAGCTTGAAATAACAGCGCTCTCTACTGTGGAGTGGATATAGAGGGTTGTGCAGTGAGTGACGAACGCATACTGAAGATTCTCTCGGCTCTCTCACAGGAATGGGTTGGTAAACCCGTCATCATGAGCCCCATCAACCCTCTCACCTACGACCTTTCCGTGCTCTATGTCGGCTTAGCGTACATGACGAGCAAGAAAGACCAGCTCATCTCTCAACGAGGAAAGATTGACGTCGATCCGGGGGCCACCCTCCCGAGAAACTCGCTGCTTGTTGATATCATCGTCGGAGCAAAGGATGAACATGGCCGTGCGCTCGGCGGGCGTTTTCAGGGCGTCATGACTGCGTCGTCACATCTCCCGAGGAGTGCGCATGGCAACCTCGAAGAGCGGCTCAATGATTTCATCCGTGAAGGCGTTGCTGAAGCGCGCGCGGACTACTATGCGCGGCTCGCGCGCGGCGCAGCCATCCATGGCCCTGTCATGGAGAACCTCGGTCGCGCACGGCACGCCCCCAATGTCTCCGTGCAGTTCAGGAAGTGGCGCCCGAACAGGCGCGCACTCGTGAAAGCACTGAATGAAGCTTCAGCCCTCTTGGCGCGCGATGCGCGTTTCCGTTTCCCCGTCGTCGAGGCTGAACTGTTCAGCGAGCACCTTCGTTTCGTGAATTCAGAGGGGGCGCAGCACAGTGATTACTTCCACGGCATCCGTTACGAGCTCAGGGCGAGCATGTATGATGACAAGGACCGCCTCTTGGAGAAATATGCTTCGCTCTACACAGTAGGTGATGATATTGGTGCGCGGAAACTCCTTTCGCGGGCGCGGGCCCTTGAACGTTACCTCAAGCGGGAGTATAACTCGAAGCGCTGCCCGCTCCAAGAACCAACGGTTGTGCCTGTGCTCCTTGACCATAACGCTGCGCACACGTTCATTCACGAGACGACGACGCACCCGCTCGAGCTCCCGTTGATTCTTCAGCAGGGTGACGCAGAAGCAGTCGCCGAACTTGGTTTAGGCTTCTCCCCTGAGAGTTTCGGCACACGCGTCGCGGCGCCCGGCGTGACCTTGAAGGTCAACCCTGCACTCGTGGGTGCGCAGGGCGAGACGCTCTGGGGCACCTCGCTCTTCGACCTCGAAGGGACTCGTGCGCGCGAGAAGTTCCTCATTCGCGACGGCATCCTCGTTGGGGCGTATGCGTCGCGCTCAGATGTCGAGTGCCTCCGGGCACTCACTGGCTACGACGTCTACCCTGGTGATGCGCGCCTCCTCATTGACAGTGAAGAGACGACTTTCCCTCC
>RFKA01000016.1 GCA_003694385.1 Candidatus Woesearchaeota archaeon
CTGCGAAACTTTTAAATACCCTCTTCTCGCCGGAAAAGTGCGGGCTGGGAACCTGCTCGGATAAAAAGGTGGTGAGCAATGGATAAATCACAAGCACTCATTCTCTGGTTTGACCAATTAGGCATTGAGGACGTCCCGCTCGTCGGTGGCAAGAACGCGAGTCTCGGCGAGATGTATCGGCTCCTCACTGAGAAAGGTGTACGGATACCAAACGGCTTCGCCGTCACGGCGCACGCCTACCATTACCTCCTCGACGCGAACAATGCGCGCGACAAGATTCGCGCCATCCTCAGCGACCTGGACACCCGGGACATCGCGAACCTCCAGGAACGCGGCAAGAAGGTCCGTGCACTCATTAGGGGGCTGGAATTCCCCGATGACCTGAAGCACGCGATACTTGAAGCCTACGGACACCTCTGCGAGCAGTACGGTGCGCACACGGATGTCGCGGTGCGGAGCAGCGCGACCGCCGAAGACCTCCCCGATGCGAGCTTCGCAGGGCAGCAAGAGACCTACTTGAACATCCATAACGAGACAGCCCTCCTCGAGTCCTGCAAGAAATGCTTCGCGAGCCTGTTCACTGACCGCGCCATCAGCTACCGCGTCGACAAGAACTTCGACCACTTCAGCATTGGCCTCAGCATTGGCGTGCAGAAGATGGTGCGCTCGGACTTGGCGAGCAGTGGCGTCATGTTCAGCATCGATACAGAGAGCGGCTTCGAGAACGTCGTTTTCATCACGGCTGCCTGGGGCCTCGGTGAGAATGTTGTGCAGGGAGCGGTGAACCCTGATGAGTACTACGTCTTCAAGCCGACGCTCATGCAGGGCTTCCGACCCGTTATCAGCAAGCAAATAGGAAGCAAAGAGAAGAAGATGATTTACGATGAGAGCGGTAATCGGCACACGAAGAACGTGCCCGTCCCGCCCGAAGACCGGAAGCGCTTCTGTCTCTCTGATGACGAGATACTGACGCTCGCGCGTTGGGCGACGATCATTGAGCAGCACTACAGCGCGAAAGCCGGCCACTATAAGCCGATGGATATGGAGTGGGCAAAAGACGGGAAGACGGGCGAGCTCTTCATCGTCCAGGCGCGCCCCGAAACCGTGCATAGCCAAGCGGCGAAGAACGTCTACCGGACGTACAAGCTCGACAAGAACAACGCACGGGTGCTCATCACGGGTCACAGCGTGGGGAGCAAAGTAGGATGTGGCAATATTAATGTCATCAGGGATGTGAAGGAGATCGGCCGCTTCCAACCCGGCAGTGTTCTCGTGACGGAAATGACGGACCCCGACTGGGAGCCCATTATGAAGCAGGCGAGCGCCATTGTCACGAATAGCGGCGGCCGCACGTGTCATGCTGCCATCATTAGCCGTGAGCTCGGTATCCCCTGCGTCGTCGGCACGGAGAACGCGACGGAAGTGCTGCCGGAGGGTACCGAGGTCACTGTTGATTGTAGTCAGGGGGACGAGGGCTATGTTTACGAGGGGCGCGTCCCGTTCAGTGTTGAGGAGACGGATCTCGAGACCATTCCGACGACGAAGACGCACATCATGATGATTGTCGGGACGCCCGAGCAGGCCTTCGAGTTCAGCAAGATTCCGAATGCGGGCGTCGGCCTCGCACGCGAAGAGTTCATCTGGACGAGCTACATTCGCATCCACCCGCTGACGCTCGTGCACTACCCGAACATCGCTGAGGATGTGAAAGCACAAGTTGATGAGCTCACGTACGGCTATACAGACAAGAAAGAGTATTGTATCGAACGCTTGGCGCACGGCATCGCGCGTATTGCCGCCGCGTTCCACCCCAAGCCCGTTATTCTTCGCCTCAGTGACTTCAAGAGCAATGAGTACGCAGGACTCATCGGTGGCACGGCGTATGAGCCAAAAGAAGACAACCCAATGATTGGCTGGCGAGGGGCGAGTCGCTACTATGATGAGAAGTACAAGGCGGCGTTCGGCCTTGAATGCGCAGCGATCAAGCGCGTGCGCGAGGATTTCGGCCTCAAGAATGTCATCGTCATGGTGCCGTTCTGCCGCACGCTCGAGGAGGGCCAGCGCGTGCTCGACACGATGGCGGAATTCGGCCTCCGCAAAGGAGAAGATGGCTTACAGGTCTATGCCATGTGCGAGATCCCTAGCAATGTCATCCTCGCAGACGAGTTCCTCGACCTGTTCGACGGCTTCAGTATCGGGAGCAACGACTTGACGCAGCTCACGCTCGGACTCGACCGCGACGCCGGCATGCTCGCTCACATCGGGAACGAGCGGAACGAAGCCGTGAAGCGCCTGCTCAAGATGGTGATTGATGTCGCGAACCGCAAGGGCAAGTACATTGGCATTTGTGGGCAGGGGCCGAGTGACTTCCCCGACCTCGCAGAGTTCCTCGTCGAGTGCGGCATCCAGAGCATTGCCTTGAACCCTGACACCGTCATCAAGACGACGCTCATGATTGCGGAGCGCGAGCGTAAACTCGGCCGGTAGCGCGCGCTTTCCCCCCGAAGTCACAAATTATATAAACTGCTCGGGGATGCACACGCTCTGAGGGGTGAGTGGTTTGTTCCCTGTAGTGGCTAGTTTTCCTATTGCTCATGATTCTCAGAGGCTTCGTCTCTGGAGTCTTAGTGGAGATTCGTTTCTGGAGGTAGCTGTATGGTGAGAGTTGCGATTAATGGGTTTGGCCGTATCGGCCGCATGGTTTTCAGGGCAGGATTTAGTGACCCTGCTATTGAGTTCGTCGCGATTAATGACCTCGTGAGCACGGAGAACCTCGCGTACTTGCTTCGCAATGACAGTGTGCATGGTCGCTTCAGCGCACACGTGACGCACGACGCAGAGCACCTTATCGTCGACGGGAAGAAGATTCGCGTCTTCGCTGAGAAAGACCCCGCACAACTGCCCTGGGGAGAGCTTGGCGTGCAGGTAGTCGTGGAGAGCACGGGCTTCTTCCTCACGCGGGAACTCGCCGGCAAGCACCTCTCGGCTGGCGCGAAGAAAGTTTTGCTCAGCGCACCAGCGAAAGACAAGGACATCCCCGTTTTCGTGAAAGGCGTGAACGAGCAGCTCTACACCCCATCCATGACGATCATTAGTAACGCGAGCTGCACGACGAACTGCCTTGCACCGATGGTGAAGGTCCTCCAAGACAATTTTGGTGTCGAGCAGGGCTACATGACTACCGTGCACAGTTACACGGCGAACCAACGACTCGTCGATGCACCACACAAGAAGGATTTCCGCCGCGGGAGGAGTGCTGCACTCAGTCTTGTCCCGACGAGCACCGGAGCCGCGCATGCCGTGGGCCTCGTCATCCCTGAGCTTCACGGGAAGCTTGACGGATTCGCCATTAGGGCCCCAACCCCTGATGGGAGCCTCACAGACTTCACTGCAGTGCTCAAGCGCGACGCGACTGTCGAGGAGATTAACAGTCTCTTCAGGAATGTAGCGCAGTATCACTTGCACGGCATCCTTGAGTACACGGAAGACCCAATTGTGAGTATGGACATCATCGGGAACCCCCATAGCTGTATCTTCGATGCGTCCCTAACTCGCGTGAATGGCCGCTTCGTGAAGGTGTTTGGCTGGTATGATAACGAGTGGGGGTATAGCTGCCGCATGCTCGATATGGTCAAGATGATGGCGGAGTAAAGCTGTCGCTTAACCGTTCTTACTTGTTTGATAGTTTTTGTTTGATGGTTTTGTTTGATGGTTTTACTTAATGGTTTTACCCCTTCTAGTAGTTCTCGCTCCCGTCTTCCCTTTTTTTCTCCTCTCTTTTCTTCCCTCTTTTTCTCGAAACTCTCTCGCCATCTCTTGCCCGACGAGAAGCTTTTTAAACTATCCTTGGTGTTCTTCCCCTTGCATGCTTACGGTGCATGACTTGGTGGTTGAGGGCAAGCGCGTACTTGTGCGCGCGGATTTGAATGTTCCTCTCTCAGAGGGGCACATCCGGGATGACTTCCGCATCAGGGCTTTCCTCCCGACAATTCGCCTGCTCGCTGAGCGTCAAGCGCGCCAAATAATCATCTTAAGCCACCTTGGACGACCGAAGGGTAACGTTGTTCCTGAGTACTCGCTCCGTCCCGTCGCCGAGAAACTAGGCGAACTCCTCGGCGAGCGCGTCGCACTCGTTTCTGACTTCAGCGCCGTACCCGAGCAACGCTACGTTCTCCTCGAGAATCTGCGCTTCCACGAGGAAGAAGAAGCGGGTGATGCCTCGTTCGCGAACGCCCTTGCTCGTCTCGGTGACGCCTACGTTCAGGATGCGTTCGGCACCTTGCACCGCCGCCATGCGAGCATCGTTGCACTCCCCGCATGCTTTCCACCGAGCGAGCGGGCTGTCGGCCTTCTCGTTCAGAAAGAACTCAAGGGGCTTGATATCTCTCGCCCAGAGCGCCCGTTCATTGCAATCCTCGGTTTCGCGAAGCTCAGCTCGAAGATCGCGCTCATCAAGGAGCTGCTCACCAAAGTCGACCAGGTCCTCCTCGGAGGAGGAGTCGTCTTCACGTTCCTCAAGGCGCAAGGTCTCGAGATTGGCACATCTCTGTGCGAAGACGACCAACTCCCCACTGCCCGGCAACTCCTCGCTGACCACGCAGAGAAGATAATGCTCCCGAAGGACTTCGTCATCAGCGACGACATTGAAGGGACGGAAATCTTCACTGTCGATGCTGATAAGATCCCCCCGACGATGAAGGGCCTTGATATTGGCGACGCGAGCATTGAGGAGTTCAAACGCGTGCTCGACAATGCTTGCACAGTATTCTGGAACGGACCAGTGGGTGTGTTCGAGCAACCACCATTTGATACCGCAACAGAGGCACTCGCGGCACACCTCGCGAAGAGTAAAGCGCGCGTTATCATCGGCGGAGGCGACACTGCCTCGGCTGTACGCAAGATGGGCTACGCACCCTACTATGCTCATGTCAGCACGGGCGGGGGCGCCGCGCTCCAATACCTCGCCGGCGAAGAACTCCCCGGCCTCAAAGCTCTCGAGGAGTGAGGCTCCAGGACCTCAACGTTCCCTTCTAAGAAAGAAACCCCTGTCGAGGAGGTTCTTCACAGCAACATTACCGCGCCGTTTCGCGAGGCCAAAACCAAGGTTCTCATCGCGACTGTTCTGTACGAGGACGAAACCCCTCCTCGTTGGAACTCCCCGTGAAATAATTGATTTAGTGAAGAGGTCGCGGCCGCAGAGGAAGAGCCACGCAGCTTTCTCGTCGACGACGACTTTGTGTTCGTCTGTGAGCGCAGCGATGTGCTCGAGCAGCGCGGGGCTCGGCCGCAAACGCTTGTTCTCCTCACCGAGGTAGATGCCTGCGCTCACGAGCGATTTGCGATACTTTGCGATGAGCTTGTTATGCCTTGGTAGCGTGAGGAAGCATTGTTTGCCAAGGCGCGTGACCTGACCAAGGGCTTCTTCGGTGAGGCCGAATTCGCCGCAGAACTCATTGAGGAGCGACATGCTCTTCCTCATCCTCAAGGATGGTCGTTGCATCCTCAATGCGCGCGCCGAAAGGCTCGAGTAACTCGACCATCTTGCGCCGAAACGTCTCGAAGCTGAGCTCTTCGAGAAGCTCGTTCACGCGCGCGAGCTTCTTCTTCGCAATGCGAAGGCGGTCTTTCGTGTCCTGGAGGAAGGTTCGTTGCTCACTGATGTTCAGCGCAGTGACGTCGTGTATCATCTGCTTCCGTATCATCGCGAGCCGCTGGTTCAGTGGCTTGAGCTCCCGTTCCTCATCTGCCGCGTCATAATCACGGTTCTTGATATCCTCAATCCGGTCGATGAGTTGCGCTTCTTCCGCGATGAGCTCTTGGAACTTCGAGTTGCGCGAGCGCTCAACATAGTAACTAATCTTGTCCTTGATACGAAGCTTCTTGCTCTCGAGCTCGTCGATCTCGCGCTGGAGCTGCTCGTAGAGCTCCTCGAGCCTCTCCTCCTTGCTGCGCGTCGCCTTATAGGTGTCGATGAGCACCTTGAGCTCTTTGATGTTCTTGAAGTGTGTCTCCTCGAGCACGGGGGTGATGCTCAGCACGGCGTCTTCGAGGTTGCGGACGCACTCGCGAAGCCGCGAGAGCTCATCACCGAGGTACTCCTTCAGCGAGTCATGGGGTTTCTGCGACGCCTCCTTGAACTCTTCGAGCGCTTTCCGGAACTCCTCTTGCTGGTCTTCAACAAGGAAGATATTGTCGACGAATGCCGCTCCCGCTTCGAGCTCATTCACCGCATCAAGGAGTGCGGGGAGGTGCTCCTCGTAGATGATGCTTGCACGCTCAGGCACCTTATCCTTTACCGCAGGGTCTTTGAGCGCCTGTTTCGCGAGCAAGAGTTCCCGCTTCGCATTTTCAATATCTTTCAGGTAGACATCCATCGCCCTGGTCAGGCGTTGCCGCCGCAGGAGCCGCTCGGGCCAGCGCTCCATCGTCGCGACATCAAGCGTTAACTGGCTCTGCCCTCCGAAGATATCGAATAATCCCATCGCAACCCTTTCCTACCTCTAGGTAGTAGGGCTGGTATAAATGGTTTATGGCAAGTAGAGCATGGCAAGTTGAGCAGGGATAAGCTGTTGTACGCTAGGTGAACTGCTCCATGCTCTCGGAGATATCGATGGAGCTGAGGTCGTGGTCGACGAGCGGGACGCGCTCCGCCGCGAGCTGCGCATCATACGCGCCGCGCGAATCCTGGTAGAAGATGCCCGTGCCGAGCCGTTCCTCGTCGAGTGCTCGTTTGAGCGCTTCGATTTTGTTTGACGGGTCGTGCCCTTCGTCCTCAAGATGGTAGCTGTGTTCTTTAAACCAGAGCACCGTATTGACATGGTTGAAACTGATGCAGTTCTGCATGACATCGATAACCGCGAACCCCTTATGCTCGAGCCCCCTGAGGATGAGCTCAGTGAGCTGTTTTGGGTCTGCGGCGAAGCCGCGCGCGACGAATGAGCCTCCAGCAGCGATGGCGAGCGCAATGGGATTCACGGGCACCTCAATGACTCCTTGGGGGGTGCTCTTGCTCTTATAGCCTTTCGCTGACGTCGGGCTTGCTTGGCCCGTCGTGAGCCCATAGACGCGGTTGTCGTGCACGATGAGCGTAATGTCATGGTTGCCACGGATCCCAGCGATGAAATGGTTGAGGCCCTCGCCAAACGTGTCCCCATCGCCCGCGACAACGATGACTTTCAGCCTGTTGTTCGCGAGCTTAATTCCCTCCGCAACGGGAATGGGGCGTCCGTGCAGCCCCTCGAAACCATAGGCTCTGAGCGTGTTACACATGTGGCCGTGGCAGCCGATGCCGTACACGAGGCACACCTCTTCGTGCTTGTAGCCGCTTTGGATGAGCGCTTGTTTTACGCTGAGCCAGATGCCGTAGTCCCCGCAACCAGGGCACCACGTTGGCTTGAGGGGGCTCTGGAGATCTTCTCTTGTGATCGCCATTACTGTCCACCTCTGAGGATGTCTTTCACGCGGCTGCAGATGTCTTCGAAGAAGAACGGTCGGCCGTCGTAGCGCCGCATAGCGTGCTGTATGTCGATGCCCGTCTGCTCCTTGATGACTCCCTGCATTTGGCCGCTGTAATTGTTTTCGATGATGAGCGTGCGCTTTGCATTACTCAGGATGCGCCGCACCGTTGCGCGTGGGAACGGCTGAATCCACGTGAGGTGCAGGAAGTTCACGCTGAGGCCTTCACGCTCCAAGTGCTTCAGTGCTTCCATGATGGGGCCCTTTGTGCTTCCCCAGCTGATGATGGTGAGGTCTGCCAGCGGGGGGCCGCGGAGCACGGGTTGTGGCATTTCACGCGCGAACTCTTCGAGCTTGCGCATGCGTTTCTCCATCTGCGCGTTACGGATGTCGATCTCCTCCGTGCTGTACCCGAACGGGTCGTGTTCATCACTGTTCGCGAGGAAGAAGCCGTTCGGCACGCCGGGAATTGTGCGCGGCGTGACGGCGCGCCCGTCGAGTGGGTACCGGAGGTAGTGCTCTGGAGCTTCTCTGAGGAGCGGTCCGCGGTCAATCGGCACGCGCTCGTTGAAGAACTCCGCACTCTTATGGCTCTCGCCGAGGTACTTGTCACTAAGGATGACGGTTGGTGTGTGGTAGCGTTCCGCGGCGTTGAATGCTTCGCCTGTGAGCCTGAACGCTTCTTCAACGTCTCCCGGCGCCACGACGAACAAGGGGAAGTCTCCGTGGCCGCTATTCAGGACGAATTTGAGGTCGCTCTGCTCGGTAAAGGTGGGGATGCCCGTGCCGGGCCCGCCGCGCGTGACTTCGACGAAGACCGCTGGCGTCTCAGTGATGCCCGCGAGCGAGAGCGTCTCGTTCATGAGAGCGAATCCTCCCCCGCTCGTCGCGCACATTGCGCGCGCGCCGGCGAACGCTGCACCAACGGTCATGTTTGCAACGCTAATCTCGTCTTCTGCGTGTTTCACGACGATATTGTGGCGCTCTTGCCACCCCGCGAGCGTGTGGAGGATGCTGCTTGCGGGCGTCATTGGGTAGGCTGCGTAGAAGGTAAGCCCTGCGCTGACCGCGCCGAGCGCAATTGCCTCATTCCCGGTGAGCACCATGCGTTTTGGCGCGTTCGGGATGGGTGTGAGCCGATAGTGGTTGAGGGCGGCGAAGTGCTCGCGAGCGTAGGTAAATCCCAGTCTCAGTGCGGCGAGGTTCTCCTCGACAATAGCGTCCTTCTTCTCTCCGAACGCGTCCCGCACGACGCCCTCCGCGACGGCGAGGGGGTAGTCCATGATCCCGAGCGCGGCGCCGAGGCAGACCGTGTTCGCCATGAGCTCTTTCCCGTGTGCTTCTTGCAGGAGCTCCTTCATCGGGAGGGGGATGCGGTGGCAGTTGCTCAGTCCCGCAATGTTCTCATGAACTGCTTTCTCGTCGTAGATGACGATGCTCTGCGCGTTGAGCTCCTCTCGGTGGATATGGATGCTCGGCTCGTCGAGTGCGATGAGGATGTCCGTTCCTTTCACTTGGCAATAGATTGGCTCGTCCTCGGCTCGTACGACATAGGTGTTATGCCCTCCCTTGATGAGGCTCGGGTACTCAATGTAGTCAAAGACGTGGAGTCCGATGCGCGAGCAGCACTTTGCAAACATGAGACCAGTATTCATGATGCCCCGCCCGGCTGGCCCGCCAATGCGGAGGCTAATCTTGTTCACTGCCATGAGCCACCTCGGAGAAGCTCACCCCTCCTTTCTCTTGACAACCACCCAATGATGCTTATAAATATTGCGGTGGTGTTCTTCGTCTCAACCGACTATTTTCTTGGCCGGTGCTGCCTGGTATCCACTGCGGAAATTGTCTCAACGAAAGTCACGCGAGAGCGCGGCGCACTTCTCAATTGTTCGTTGCATGACGTCGCGGAAGGCCGCGTCGATACCGTGCGCTTTCAGCGCAGCGAGGCCCTGTTCCGTCGTGCCGCCTTTGCTCGCAATCTTCTCGATGATTGAGAAATCGTTATGCTCGAGCAGTGCACCTGCTCCTCGCGCGGTCTGCGCAAGAATTGTGCGCGTTTGTTCTGCACTGAGGCCGCGTTTCTCACCTTCTTCGGCGAGGGCGCGCATCACTGCTAGCAAGTATGCGATGCCGCTGCCTGAGAGTCCTGTGATTGTGTCGAGCGCCGCTTCATCTACCTCTAATGGTCGTCCGAGTTTCATGAAGAGCTTTAGCACGTATGCGATCTCGTCTTGAGTCCAGCCAGTGGAGAAGCAATGGGCGATGAGCCCTTCGCCGCGCTCAAGGGCGAGGTTGGGCATGACTCTGCAAACCTTGGCGCCCGTCTTCATGAGTGACGCAATGGGCACTCCTGCCATGATGGATATGAGGAGTTTTCCTTCCGCCTTGAGTTCTTGCTTCACTGGAGGCCATGCTTGAGGCTTGATGGCAAGGATGATACAGTGGCTGCGCGCGACGAGCTCGGTGTTGTCCTTGGCCACGGTCACCGGCAAGCCTTTGAGAGCGTCTTGGCGCGTATCATACACGATGACTCGCTCATTGAGGCGTGAGAGGATGGCTCGGCCCATCAC
>RFKA01000105.1 GCA_003694385.1 Candidatus Woesearchaeota archaeon
CGGGCGAGAACCTTGCAGCCAATCATGAGTGTTGGCAAGAACGGCATCACGCAGGGAACTGTGCAGTTACTCGATAGGGAACTTGAGCAGAAACAGCTCGTGAAGGTCAAGCTGCTCCGCGCGTTCACACAAGACCATAACCGGAAAGAAGCGGCTGCTGAACTCGCGCGCTTCACGAAGAGCCGCGTCGTCCTCGCAGTCGGGAACACCATCGTTTTCTACCGTCCAAGACGACAGTAGTTTTTTAAATGAGTATGCGGGTGAGACATGTGGATGTCAACGCGCGGCTTCAGCCGGATGGAGGATGAGTGGGCGAAGCTCCTCGTGAAACACGGCTTTATCATCCCTGAGATGCAAGGGGCTTACAAGAAGAGTTATGATCCTGTCAAGGACATCTTTCACCCCCTCGAAGGAGATTATGACCCTGCACACGCGCTGCAGGAATTCGCTGAGGAAATCACGACGGCCTCCCCCATGAGCCCGACGCCGACAGAGTACATCCCGACGAGCTATCCCGACCCCCTCAAGCGCTACCACCTCGTGTACGAAGCGTTCAATATGAGCATTGAAGAAACGTACTTCTGGATTATCGACCATATCCGCTACGACCAGGGATTCACGCGCGCGCACAAGATACGCGATATCTTTACGGCAACCGAGAACAGCGCATTCTTTGGGAACAGCCAAGCGCGCCTCGGCATCCAGCAGGACCGCGTCCAGCAGTACCTCGCGACGATCGGCAAGATGATTAAGGATTTGTTCCAACTCGTCCGCGAGCTCCGTATTCTCGACGAGAAGCTCGAGCCGCGCAGGGAGTGGAAGAATACGAAGGCCGCGGATATTACGCTCAAGGGAGAGTTCGTTGACCTCGTCGAGAACCGCGGTGGGCAGACAAACGCCGCGTCCGTCTATGGCTTGGCGCAGCAACTCGGCTACGCGAGCCTCCCCGACCTCTTCTTCAACACACACGTCTATAGCACGCAGGACGTTGAGCGCGTTGTCGACCGGCTAGAATTCAACAAGAACCTCAAAGCAGTGCTGAAGCGAAAGCTCTACCAGTTCGTCACGTGGAAACTCAAGACCGATAAGGAGCTCGAGCAGCGCCGCCGCTTCACACTCAAGTACCTGCGCCAGCACTGGGACGTCATTGAGATGTACATGACGTGGATCAAGCCCTACCTGCGCCACATTGCGCGGCTCCAGATGAACGAGGACCGACTCGACGAGCCAGACCTCATCGGCGCGTTCGAGCAGAGCTTCATCGAGACAGAGGTGCTCTTCGCGAAGCCCCAGCCGAAGAAGAATGTTTTTGATGTGATGATCCTCACGATCAACTTCCGGACGCGGCCCCAAATGAGCTATAATCAGGAGTACCAGCACAGGGGGCCTGCGCATTCTGGGCGCGCAGATATCTTCCTCCGCGGGTACACCTGGAGCGATGATGTCATCAGGCGTTATATCAAATACCGCCGCGAGGAAGACCTGTACATGCTCGGCGTTGTTGATAAGAGCGTGCAGAACGCGATGGAGGCGCTCGGTGACGAGCTCGAGCACTACCTCGCCGAGGCGGGAGAGCCGAAGTATGCTGAGAAGCTCGCGGCCGAGCAGCGGGCGCGTGAGCGCCTAGAGCGGGAAGCCGCGCGCATGGCGAACCCCTTTAAGGGATTGCTTGAGCCTTTCGGGGAAGTTTTCAAAGGATTCGCGGAGGTCTTCAGCTTTGTTTCAGCTTCCACTCCCCCGAAGGCTGTGAAAGGCGCGTCATTCCCGAAGGGCAAGGCGAGCCCGAATTTGAAGGCCGGCCTCTACCAGACTGTTAAGAACTATAAGAAGGCCCACGGCATGCTCAGCTGGGGCTAAGCAAGGGTGAGATGCTAGCACCGAGAAGCACTGCGATGCGTTGGATGCCCGCCGTTGTTTGTAAGAGCCGGTCATTAATCTCGAACTCTATGCCTTGAACACGGGGCTCGTCGTGCATCTTGAGCATTTGTCCCGCGGTTTCTTTCGCTGAGTATGGCTTGTTATAGTCGATGCGGAGCCCTGAAGAGGCGAGACTCGTTCGCAGTTTTCTACACAAGGGGCGTGCCCTGTCGTGAGCAAAGAGGATCCCGATGTCCGTGTCGCGGCGCTCGCCATTGAGGACGTGATTGAACGAGTGTATGTCGATGAGGAGTACGTGCTGATGCTGGCTGAGGCGGCGGAGTTCGGCGCGAACGCGGTCGTGGTAGGGCTTGTGATAGCGTCTAACGCGTTCGCGTCGCTCTCGTCTCGTAATCCCTTTGTTGCAGGGGATGGGCGTGCCACGCGAGTGCGGCCGGACACAGAAGGGGTCATCAGGGAAGCGTGCGAGGTCGACGACGAGCCGGGAGTGTGTCGCGAGCACCGCGGTCGCGCGCAGGTGCGTGGAGAGGAGTCGCGTGACGGCCGCCGCACCGATATCGTACCAATCGCTCACGTGGGGGAGCTGCGCTCGTCTCAAGCCGAGCGTCCCATAGCGCAGAGGAATGCGCGGCGAAGCGTGCTCACACGTCAAGAGCACTGGAGCGCCCGCTCTATGCCGCAAAATAGTGTATGCCTTCATGGGCGACACCTCGCAACACATCCTCAATGCCTTCGCGCCGGTCGCGCACGGCAAGCGCTGAGACGTAACGGTTCACCGTCGCTGCTGCTTCTGGGTTGAGCCGCGCCCCTCGTTGCTCGCTCGCCGCGCGGAGGGCGAGGACGTCAGCGATGTTCGTCCGCGTCGCGAGCATCGTCTTGAATGGTGCGAGATAGTGCCGCTCATCAGCGGGCAGGCCATCCTCGGCGAGGTCGACGAGGTAGGAGAGGTACGCGTGCACGGCTTCATCCTTGAGGCCGCGGCGGAACGCGGCTCGCTCGAGCACACGCAAACGCTCGTGGGAAGGTATGAGGATTGCATCATCTAGGAGTCCGTAGGTATTGCTCGTCCGCACGTCAAGGCCATCATGAAAGACCTTCGCGTCGACTCCTCGATACAGGGCCGCCTGGGCCATGACGAGTGAGTGGAGGTTCGTGTCGCTGTTGCGTAGTTCTAGTGTTTTCTCCCGTCGCCTGATGGGGCCCCAGTTCGTATCCTCGGGCGTGTAGTATGCTGCCTGCTCGGGATTGAGCGGAGCGAGCCATTGCGCGAAGCGCTCCTCGTCTTGAGCGTCGATGTCGGTCTGCGAGCGCGCATACCCTGGGAGCTGGGCATGGAGCGGGTACCGTTCGAAGATGATGTAGCGTTGCTCGTAGACGCGCCGGTCATTCATTGTGTTCTCGCCGAGCAGGTAGGGGCTCGTCGAGAGGAATGCGAAGGAGGGGTCCATGCTCTGGAGCAGGTTGTATTGTCTCGTCGCGTCACTGCGCGTGTCGAGGTGGATGTGGAGCCCGAGCGTCGAAGCGTAATGGCGGTTCCTGTCGTCGCCACGCACAACGGTGTTCGCGCCGTAGCGGCCCTCGCTACGCAACAAGGGGGGTTCAGGTCCCAGGACGGAAACAGGGATTGCTCGGAGACCGTTGTCGGCGGCCATTTGTTCGAGGCGCTTGACGATGCGGCGCTCTTCACGGTCAAGCTCGTGGAGCGAGGACGCGGGCGGCGTGTTAATCTCGACGACTGCGTGTGATGATTCCTTCACCACGCTCCCATCATTTAATGGGTGTGCTAAGACTTCGTCCGCGCTATTGGCGAGTCGGCCCGCTGTATCCACGAGCAGAAACTCCTCTTCAATTCCAATCAATGGCATCGTAACCCCGCGTGTGGCTGAGTGTGAGTGTGGCTGAGTGTGAGAGTGTTTTATATACTAAATATAATAAAAGAATATCGGGGATTATTTTTGATAAATATGAAACTTTTATATAGTAATAATAAAAATAAACAAAAATATGGGGAGATATAATTTGCGCAGGGCTGAAGAGCTCCTCTTGAGAGTGCTCGAGCGCGATGCACGCAGCCAGCTCTCCGTCGTCGGGCGACGGCACCGCATAAGCCAACAACAACTCAGCTACAGCCTCGGCGCACTCGAGCGAAAAGGAATCCTGCACTCACTCTACACCGTGATTGACTACAGCAAACTCAATGTGTTGAACTTCCGCGTCTACTTCCGCGTCAACTACATCGCCGAAGCACGGATGAAACAACTTCTCTCCGCCCTCAACCGGGAGCCGCACACGAGCTTCATCGCGAGCTGCGGTGGACGCTACGACCTCATCTGCACCTTCCTCGCCGAGAACCCGAGCCAGTTCAACAAGACGCTCCGGTCAATCATCGCCGCCTTCCCCGAGCAACTGCAGAACTACACTGTCCTCACGACCGTCGTGAACCGCTACTTCGGCAGGAAATACCTCCTCAAAGATCAACCAGTCGAGGAAATCTACGGAGGGGACCGCAAAGCAGAGGCGCTCGATGCAACCGACCTCGCAGTGCTTGCAGAACTCGCAACCAATGCGCGCAAAAGCTCGGTCGCAATCGCGAAGAAGCTCAAGGTCACACCGAAAACAGTCATCAATCGTATGCGCAGCCTCGAGAAACGACGCGTCATCCGTTGCTACCGCCCACTCATCGACATGGAGAAGCTTGGAGGGGCGCTCTCACTCCTCACTATCCGTTACCTCAACAGCCCCGCTGAAGCGCAGGATGAGCTCGTCAAGGCACTCAAGGTACATCCAAGGGTCGTCTGGATTACGAAAACCTTTGGCGAATGGGACATCGAGCTCGCCGTCGAGACGGACAGCGAGCAGCAACTCCGGAAGCTCGAACGGGAGCTCAGGGAGCGGTTCGCACAGCTCATCCAGACCATGGATCGCATCCCCATCTATCAAGTCCACAAACTAACCTATTTTCCCGCGTTCTTGGCATAAAATATTTATGCGCTGAAACTCACGAGCAGACAATGGTTGATTTTCAGGAGCGTATCGAGCAGCTCCCGCCAAGAGAGCGGCTGCGGCGTCTCCGTGCAGAGGAGGAGAAACGCCGCAAGGAACTCGAGGAGGAGCTCGCGCGCAAGCGGCGAGAGCTCGAGGAGCTTGAGAAGAAGAAAGCGCGTGAAGAAGAGGAGCTCGAGGAGCTCGAGGAAGAGACGCTCGAGGACATTGCCGAGCACGAACGTGAGAGTATCGCGGAACTCGAGCGCCAGATCGCCGCCTTCAAGCGCAAGGAGGCAGGAGAGCCGAGTGGGGGTGGCTCCCACGAGGAAGACTATACGGAATTCCACGCACTCCTCCAGCAAGCGCAGCAAGGAGTTGACTACCTCCTCCACGCGCCCGGCATCACCGAAGAGCGCCGCCGCGAAGTCGAGCGTGACCTCTACACGACGATGAACACGATACGTGACCAGGCACAAGAGCAGCATATCGATGAGGCGTACGCATTCAACCAGCTCCGCGAAAACATGATGAAGCTCAAAGAAGCGGATGATTTCTACGTGCAGCGCATGCAAAAGGCTTTAAATGACATCCTCCAGTATACTCCCTGATGGCCGTCTTCAACAGTAACGGGTACTACCACGCGCTCGACCAGTTCCAGGGGGACGAGCTCCAAGCACCCCTTGATATCGAGGGTGAGGAGTGGACGACGAAGCTCGGCCCGAAAGCCATCGGTACGAGCGCGAACCCCTTCCAGCACCAAATCCAGGCATTGACTGCGCGCATACGCGAGGGCGCGTCCCGCGTCGAGCTCAACCTTCCCGGCGCGGGGAAGTCGAACGCGCAGGCACCGTCTGCAGAGGCGTACGGATCGCGTGAACGCCAAGAGCTGCGCGAGATGGCGCGCGCTGCCGGCATCAAGACGAGCACGCACGCAACATTTCAACGCCAGGGATTGTCAGGGCTCAGCGAGCGCGGCTTCAACGATGAAATTCGCTACCAGAACATCAAGGAAGTGAAGAAGGCCATTCAGTTCGCTGCGCAGGCGACGACGGGCGGCGCGGTCGTCTTCCATACGGGTGAGTGGCAGCGGCCCATCAGTGAGACGTGGGGGAAAGGGAAGGACCCGCTCGTGAAGGATGCAGCATTTAAGGCGTATGATGAGGAGGCGGATAGGGCCGTCTTCTACATGGTTGACAAGCGCACAGGGAATTTCGTAAGCGCAATCTCAAAGGACAAGGAGCTCTTCCGGCCCGTATACCTCAAAGCGAAAGACCTCGCGCCGGAAAAGGTCGGGAAAGTTGACCCGCTCAAGGGGAAGCCGCTCGAGCCCGACGACTACGTAGATATCAATGGGCGGTGGATTGACGAGACGAAGCCCGAGCGGCTCTTCGAGCGCGTACCGAAATGGAACAAGGAGCACACGAATTTCGAAGTAGAACCCGTTGACTGGAAGAAGATTGAAGAGGAAACAAAGCGCTTCAATGAGCGGAACAAGACAAATCTCACGCCCGAGGAGATGTTCGTGCGTATCGAGGTTGAGAACCAGATTCTCCAGTTCAAAGGCAGTTCGCTCTTCTACGCGCAACGCTATGAGGAGGAGAAATACACTGCTGACAAGCTCCGCGAAGCACTCGCGTTCTACAAGAAGATAGACAAGAACCTCCCGAAGGAGGAGAAATGGAAGCTCATGACGCAACGGCTGCCATCAACGAACCTCGCGTACAGAGAGGGTATCATCCCCGGCGAGCCAGAAACCATCGTGCAGGCTATCGAGCGCGAGCTCAAGGAGATGAGCGACCGGCTCCGTCATGTTCACGAGGCTTCGTCCGCCGCGGATGCGAACGCCGCCGAACGGCAGCGTATGCTCGACAATATCGTGACCGCAAAGGCTTACGGCCTGCAGAAGAGTGCGCAGAGCATTGCAGAACTCGGCCTGTATGCGTACGACTACACGAAGAAGCACGAGAAGCAACTCGAGGACCCCATCTACATCGCGCCCGAGAACTGGCAGGCCAACCAGTACGGCGGCCACCCCGCAGAAATGATTGAGCTCATCAAGAAGAGCCGTGAAGCCATGGCGCAGCGCCTGAAGGAGCAGCGGGGGAAGAGCGAGCAGGAAGCGAAACGTCTCGCCAAACAGCACATTAAGAGCACGATTGACATCGGCCACTTGAACCTGTGGCGCCAACACTTTGAGCGAAAGAAAGGGGAGACTGAAGAGCAGCGCGACAAGCGCTTCAATAAGTGGGCGGTCGCGTGGACGAAGAAGATGATTGACGAAGGAATCATCGGCCACATCCACGTCGCCGACAACTTCGGCTGGGACGATGAGCACCTGACACCAGGGGAGGGGAACGCGCCGATACGAGAGTTCATCGCTGAGATGGAGAAAGCGGGGTACAAGGACTTCATCGTCGAGCCGGGAAGCTTCAACAGTGATCGCTCGATGCTCGACACGATGAAGCACATCGGGTCCCCAATCTACAGCACGTTCGTCCCGAACATGTGGAACCCGCGCATGGGCGATGTGCGCTGGGCGCATTTTGGCTATACTGCGCCGAGCAACTACATTGTTGGCGCGTACAGCCCGAGCAATGAGTGGAGGCTCTGGAGCGAGGTGCCGCTCGAGTAAGGCGCCTACTGCTCGATGATGCGCTTCATGCGCTCGACGTAGTCCTTCGCCAGCTTTGCGTAGTGGTCGTGGAGCTCCCCGCTAATCTCCTTGACCTCTCGGTGGCTGATGTTCTTCATGAGGTGGTAGAACTCCTTGCAGATGCCCGGCCACTTCGCTTCGAGCAGCCCTGTCTTGACGAGCTTCTCTTTGAGGTAGGCGGGGACATGCTCGGGGCTCGGCGGAACCTCCCCGACGCGCATCAATGCGGCGTGGCTCGCGTCCATCACGGCCCAGTAGAGGTCGAGTGTCGCGCCGAGCAGTTTTCCCTTGGCGTTCTCGAGCGAGATGCCCGTGCGGCCAAAGTAGGTCCAGATGCTCTCTGCGCTTGGCCGTATACGCCCTGTGTAGAGGAGGCGCTGCAGGGGGGCGAAGAACCCCGTGTCGTAGAGCGCGACGCCATCGCGGAGGATGTTCACGCCGACAGGGTCTCCTGCGCGCGTGTACTCCCAGAAGGTTGTGTAGCGCAGCGTCGTGATGTGGAGCTTCTCACTGACATCCGCGACGAGCTTCTTCACGATGATGCGGTACCCTTGGATGAGGGGTTTGGTGAGCTCAATGCTCAGGTCGTCGACGACGATGAGGATATCGATATCGTTGCTCTTCTGCCGCTTCCGCGCAGCGCTCCCGAAGAGAACAATCCCCTTGATGAGCCCGCGCATTTCCTTCAAGAGGCGCTTCGAGAACTCGTAGGCGAGGTCCTTCGCTTCGTCACTGTATTTCTCGAGGTTCTCTTTCTCGTGCTTTGGGACCTCAAACTCCATACCCCACCTCTTTCGGTGTTGCTGAAGAGGCTTTTTATATAAACGTTTCGCCGGCCTCAGCGCCTCTTCA
>RFKA01000106.1 GCA_003694385.1 Candidatus Woesearchaeota archaeon
GAGCCTCGCTGGGGGGATGCCAATGAAAAACGAGAAAAGTGACCGCTTCATTAAGGTCGTGAACATCGTCGTGTCAACGAGCCTCGAGCACGACATCCCGCTCGAGAAGATGGCCGCGGTTCTCAGCAATACCGAGTACAACCCCGAGCAGTTCCCCGGCCTCGTCATTCGCATCAAGGACCCGAAGACAAGCGCGCTCATCTTCAGCAGTGGCAAAGTGGTGTGCACAGGTGCGAAGAGCTTCGAGAAGGTCGAGGAGAGTATTGAGCAAATCATCCAGAGCCTCAAGAAAATCAATATCGATATCACGATCAAGCCAAAAATCACTATCCAGAACATCGTCGCGTCAGGCAGTATCGGGATGGACTTGAACCTCAACAAGCTCGCGATGAAACTGGACAACACGGAGTACGAGCCCGAGCAGTTCCCCGGCCTCGTCTACAAGCTCATGGAGGCGAAGGCGACATTCCTCCTCTTCAGCAACGGCAAGATTGTCTGTACAGGCACGAAGAGCGAGGAGGAAGTCAACGCGGCAGTTGACAAGCTCGTCGAGGTCCTGCAGAGCGTCCAATAAAATTTTTCTTCCATAATTGCATAAGAAATTAAGGGGGTCTACTGGTCAGAGGCCCACAGTCAATTTAAAGCGGGGAGTGCTCCCCGCCAGGGATGGAATTGAACGAGCAAATCTTGGGATTCCAGGATTTCTTCATGCAGGAGTACCACGAGGAAATCCTTGAGCGCGTCCGCACAGGGAAACACTTCCTCGTCGTTGACTTTAATAGGCTTGCACGCTTCAATCCCGATCTCGCCTCGCTCCTCCTCGACAAGCCAGAAGATATCATTAAGGCTGCTGAGCTGAGCCTGAAGCACTTTGACCTCCCCTTGAAAGAGGACTTCTTCATCCGCTTCTTTAACCTGCCGAGCACCCAGCACGTCATGGTGCGTGACGTGCGCGCCAAGCACTTGGGGAAATTCATCCAGATGGATGGGATTGTGCGCCAGAAGAGTGATGTGCGCCCCCAAGTGACGAGTGCCCGTTTCGAATGCCCGAGTTGCGGCAACATCATTCCCGTGCTCCAGCTCGAGCAGAAATTCCGAGACCCAGGCATGTGTAACGCCTGCGGCCGCAAGGGGCGCTTCCGGCTCCTCAGCAAGAAGCTCGTCGACGCACAGAAAATCGTGCTCGAGGAGAACCCTGAGGAACTCGAGGGGGGCGAGCAGCCAAAGCGACTGAACGTTTACCTCAAGCACGACCTTGTCAGCCCGATGACGGAGAAACAGACCAACCCCGGCGCAAAGGTGCGCGTCGTGGGCATCGTGAAAGAAGTGCCGATACCATTGAACCAAGGGGGCCAGAGCGTACGCTTCGACCTCATCAATGAAGCGAACTTCATCGAGCCGCTCCAAGAAGACTACACGCAGATTGAGATAAGCAAGGAAGAAGAAGAAGAGATACTCGCGCTCAGCAGGGACCCCGCGGTCTTCGCGAAGATCACCGAGAGCATCGCCCCCTCAATTTATGGTATGGAGAAGGTGAAAGAAGCACTCGTCCTCCAGCTCTTCGGCGGCGTGCACAAAGAACGCGGCGAGGGGGGTGTGAAGAGCAGGGGCGACATCCACATCCTCCTCATTGGCGACCCGGGCGCGGGCAAATCACAACTCTTAAAGCGCATCAGCCACGTCGCTCCGAAGGCGCGTTTCGTCTCGGGCAAGGGCGCGAGCGGAGCCGGGCTCACGGCGAGCGTCGTGCGCGATGAGTTCCTGCGCGGGTGGGCGCTCGAGGCGGGAGCGCTCGTCCTCGCGAACAGGGGCATCTGCTGCATCGACGAGCTCGATAAGATGACGCCCGAAGACAGGAGTGCGATGCATGAGGCGCTCGAGCAGCAAACCGTCACGATTAGCAAAGCGAATATCCAGGCGACGCTCCGCTCAGAGACGACCGTGCTCGCCGCCGCAAACCCCAAGTTAGGCCGCTTCGAGCCCAGAGAAATTCTCGCGAGACAGATTGAGCTTCCTAGCACGCTCATCAACCGTTTCGACCTCATATTTCCTATTCGTGACTTACCCGAGCGCGAGAAAGACGAGAAACTCGCGAGCTTCATCCTCAAGCTCCACCAGAGCAATGAAGAACAGAAAGGCTGCCTCTCAACAGAGTTCCTCAGGAAATATATCAGCTACGCGAAGCAGCGCTGCAAGCCAAAACTCTCAGACGAGGCGCTCGAGGAACTCAAAGAGTACTATATCAAGATGCGCTCGAGTGGAGGAAATGATAACGAGGCAGCCTTTCAAGCAATCCCTATCAGTGCGCGGCAGCTCGAGGCGCTCGTCCGCCTCACAGAGGCGAGCGCGAAGAGCCGCCTCGCAGCTACGGCGACGAAGCGCGACGCGAAAATCGCTATTGACCTCGTCCACCACTGCCTCAGCGCCATAGGACTCGACCCTGAGACAGGAAAGTTTGACATCGACCGCATCGCCTCAAGCATCACCGCAACGCAACGCTCGAACATCGCCATCATCAAAGACATTATCAAACAACTCGAGGAAGTGACGGGGAACAAAAACGTCAGTGTTAATGACGTCGTCCGGGAGGCCGAGACGAAAGGCATTGACGCTGAAACCACTGATGAGATTATCGAAAAGCTGAAACGCAGCGGGGATATCTACGCGCCTCGACACGACATAATCTCGAGGATGTAACCATGGAAAACGCGAAGAAAATCTTGATTAAAGACGTGCCGAAGCATGCGGGGGAGCGCGTCAACGTGATGGGTGTCGTCGTGAACGTGGGTGCCCAGCACGTGCTTCTGGATGACAAAACAGGCCAAGTCGCCGTCAAGATTTTCGGCCAGCACACACTCTCCCCCGGCCAGCCAGCACTCGTCATGGGGGTGGTGAAAGACGGTCGCATCATCGCCACGGTTATTCGGCGCCTCCTCAGCCCGAAATGGCTTGCCGTCCGCGCACTCGAACTCAGCACGGGTTCGGCCGCGAAAGAACAGAAGGAAACAACTCCTGCCACCTATGAAACAATCATCGAGACGATCCGGGCACTCGATAAGGGGGACGGCGCCGCCCTCGAGGAAATCTACCGCCGTCTGGGTTCACAGGTGGAAACGCTCGTGATGAACCTGCTCGCCGAGGGAGAAGTGTTCGAGAACCGACCCGGCCGCGTCAAGGTTCTCGATTAGCGTCAGGCTTAAACAAAGTTTTCCAGAGGAAAATTTGGGTGAGGCAAGGATTCATGAAATAAATCCGCAGAGTTATAATGCGGACCGCAATCTACTTCCACATTACAGCAACAACAAAAACAATTACATCAATGGAAAATAGAATAAGTAACCAATATAATAACTTCCAACTATTGTTTCCTATCTCGCGTAATTTCTCTTTAGAAATATCTTTATTTTTAATTTTACTTTGAGTTTTTCTGAAATCTTGGAGCCTATTATATGAAAGAAACACTAAAATTATAATCATCATTGTGGTTAAAATAATTAAAAGACCCATCAACCACACTGGCGCATAAAGACCATTACTTGTTCTTAGAGAAATTAAATATCCAAGAAATGCTGATGAAATTAGTAATAGAGTGTTTGTTACTTGTGTAAATTGGTCTATTGTTTTTGATTGCCAATGTTGAAATCTTTCCCGTTGTTCCTTATTCATAATATAGATTATATCTCTCATCTTTAAATAATATTGTGGCCGA
>RFKA01000017.1 GCA_003694385.1 Candidatus Woesearchaeota archaeon
CTCGAGATGAAAGATGTAGAGGAGCTCCGCAAAGAAGTCAAGTTGCACGTTATCAAGCCGGTCTGTGGAGAATTCATGGACGAGCAGACAAAAGTGTTCATCAATCCTACGGGGCGTTTCGTCATAGGCGGCCCTGAGGGGGACGCAGGCGTGACGGGGCGGAAGATCATCGTCGACACCTATGGTGGTGTCGGGCGCCATGGTGGCGGCGCGTTCAGCGGGAAAGACCCGAGCAAAGTGGACCGCTCTGCCGCGTATGCTGCGCGCTACGTCGCGAAGAACATCGTCGCGGCGGGCCTCGCGAAGCGCTGTGAGGTGCAGTTGAGTTACGCGATTGGCGTTGCGCAGCCAACGAGCATCAACGTGCACACGTTCGGCACGCACACGATTCCCGAAGAGAAAATCGCGGCGCTCGTCGCTGAGCACTTCGACTTGACACCGAAGGGCATTATCGAGCATTTGCGGCTGAAGCGCCCTATCTATCTCAAGACGGCGGCCTATGGCCACTTCGGCCGTGACGAGCCTGACTTCACGTGGGAGCTCGTCGACAAGGCGGAAGAACTCAAGAAAGCTGCGCAGTGATCACCGCGATCGGTACGCGTCGAGCAGCCGCTGCCGCTCGTCATCGTTGAGTTCGTGGTAACGGTTGAAGATGTCGTGGGCGTGGTGCCACGAGTTTGTGATGCCGTAACGCCAGCACACCGCTTCATGTAGTTCCTTGAGGAGCATGCAGCGCCGCGTGAATTCTCCCCAGTCGTGGATCTCGACGACGCGGCGCTCGTCATTGTGCACATGTTCGTTCTCTGGCTGGCGATACCAGAAGAGCTCGACGGCGCAGCCCTTGAGGGCTTTGAGCTTGAAGAGGTCGTCATCGAGGTGGATGCGGGGGTGGAGTCGCCGCACGAAACGGTCTTTGGGCTCGTCGCTCGTGTTATGAACATGTTTGATGAGACCGTGAAAATTTTTCCTGATGAATTTCTTTGCAATCGCAAGCTCCCAGTCGTTGCGCGAGGTGACGATGACAAAGCGGAACCCGCGGTTGGAGAGGTGGCGGAGCGCGTCGACGCAACCACGCGGTATCTCGTACTCCATGAGATGGTCACGATTGAGTCTGTCGCAGAAGTCACGGCGGTAATCAACGTGTTTGCCGTGGCGCTCCATGGCGCGTTCGAATCCTTCCCTCTTGGTCTCGCTTGGTTTGAGTTGCACGCCGAACCATTCCTGCGCGTAGCGTAGTTTGAGTTTGAGCGCGTGTGCAAGAACGCCGTCGAAGTCAAGGCTCACGATGATGTTCTTCGCGATATACGGTTTGCTCCCGAACATTAGAGCCACCTCGGGAGATAACGCGGGGGGGCGAGCGTGTCGGGCAGCAGAGGGAGGTGTTCGATACCCACTTTTCCAACATAGAGTGTGCGGAGGTCGCCGCCCGCCTTCAGGAATTGCTTGACCCTGAGCAGTCCTTGGAGGTACGCGTGGTCTTTCGCGAGGCCGCCGGCGCGATAGTTGCGGAGCGTGAGGCGCCACGCTTCTCCCTGGGGAAAGTATTGTGCTAGGAGGGTGAAGGTCTCCCTGAAGCTGAGGCCGCGGTGCAGTGCGTCGACGGCGAGGACGTGTCCAGCCATCGAGCGCCGGCTCTCAGGAAGGGCGGTGTTCGTGTGCTCCTCTGCATACGCGGCGAGGCCTTCCTCTGTGGCCAGGTAGCCGGGTAGCCCCGTGAGGAAGAGCATCGCTGGTTGTGCCCGGCCGTTCTCGGCGCGCAAGACGTGGACGCCAACTTCGTGAATGGGGAGCCGTCGCAGGTCCTGCGCGGCGAAGAGCCGGTCCTTGTTGAGGGTGATGCGCCGGTTCATCGCGTCGACAGTCGTCGCGTGCTTCTCCGTATACTGCACGATCCAGTCGGTGAGGCCGTAGTTTTGAAGTGCTGCTTCGAGTGCCTCGCGTACTTTCGCCGCGGGAACGGTCTTTGGTGTGTCGACATGAGGTGTGGAGAGCAGTTCTCGCGCTGCTTTGAGCGTTTCTTCGTCGGGACAGCCGTAGAGCGCACGCGAGGCTTCGCGTACGCGCGCGGTTCCCCGATGCTCGAGTATGTCAAGTTGCAAGAGGAGGGCTTCGCGTGCCTGCACATATAGTGGAGCAAAGGGTCCGGAGAAACAGAGGGCTTGGAGCTGCGCCCGCAACACGCGGGGAGTGAAGGGCAGTGGCGGATAGTGGAATTGCGGCTGCGTTTTCCCCTTGAGGAACGCTTCGCGCTCGCGCAGCGCGTTCGTCGGCTCGCAGAGGACGAAGAGCTGGAGTTGCTTCCCGATGCGCAAGAGCTCCTCATCAACGTCCATAAGGAGTTGCTGAGACTTCCGCCTTTTATTGCTTTCCGGAAAACCTCCAGAAAATTTATTATTGGTAGTCCTGGCAAGCTCTCTGTGAAGACACTTGTCTGCATTGACCGGGACGGAACACTGATTTACGACTCGCCCGAGCACCTCTTCATCGGGCACACGGACGCGTGGCGCGAGCAGGTGCGGCTCTTGCCGGGGGTTGCTGAAGGAATCAGGTTGCTGAACCGTCTTCCTGAGACGCGCCTCTACATGATTACGAACCAGTCCGGGGTCGCCATCAAGGAACTCTCCCTCCTCACTGAACAACGTGCGCGCGAAGTATGCCAATACGTGATTGACGTGCTCGGCGCCCACCACGCGCTCCTCGACGGCTTCTTCGTGTGCCCGCACGTCCCTCCCGAGTATGCAGCCCAGCACCCACAGTATGAGCTCGACGAGCACCTCGTCTGTACGTGTGACTGCATCAAGCCCCGGCTCGGTATGGTGTTCTCGGCGCTCAAGAAGGAGGGTGTCGACTTGACAGGGGTTTCCGTCTACGTGATTGGTGACCGCGCCAGCGATGTTGAGACGGGCATCAATGCGGGCGGCGTCGGAATCCTCGTTCCGGGCGAGCCGGGCGAAGAAGAGAAGGTGCGGCGGCTCCCTCATAAGTACTTCATCGAAAAGGATTTTCTCTCGGCAGCGCAGCGCGTCGTGCAACAAGCACAGGGGAAGAACGCCTCCGGCCAGATTTGAACTGGCGACCTGTCGGTTACTTTCCGGCCACACACTATGGCACGGGTAACAGCCGACCGCTCCAACCGCTAAGCTACGGAGGCCCGGTTGCCGAGACGACAGGGCGTTTATAAAGCTTACTGGCCAGGCGCACACAAGATTCTTAAACGCGGCTCGCGCTGGCCACGTATGCGCTCCATCACTATCGAGCGAAGGACGAACGACGAAACATGCAATATCGCGCTCGATACGCTCGAGAAGGGGAAGCAAGCACTCATCTTCTGCAGCACGAAGCGCGGCGCGGAGGCGCAGGCAGAGCGCATCGCGGTGAAAGTCAAGACGACGATACGCGCGTGGTCCGCGAATGCCGAGGCGGCACTGAAGGCCGTGTCGAGCCCGACAAAGCAGTGCAAGCGCCTCGCGAAGTGTCTTGCACGCGGCGTGGCATTCCATCACGCGGGGCTCCACAGCAAGCAGCGGGCGCTCATTGAGCAGGGGTTCCGCGAAGGCACCGTCAGCATCATCTGTAGTACACCAACGCTCGCGATGGGGCTCGACCTCCCAGCGTTCCGCGTCATCATCCGCGACCTCAAACGGTTCGGGGGGCACGGCCTGCAAGACATCCCCGTACTCGAGTACGAACAGATGGCGGGCCGCGCAGGAAGACCGGGCAAAGAGGCGTTCGGTGAAGCCATCATCCTCGCGCAAACCCCTGACCAAGCAGCCACGCTCACTGAGCATTATATTCGCGGTGAGCCAGAAGAGATTTTCAGCAAGCTCGCCGTCGAGCCCGTGCTCCGCACCTACGTGCTCAGCCTCATCGCCGCAGGTTTCCTCACGACACGCGAGAGCCTCTATGACTTCTTCGCGCACACGTTCTACGCGAAGCAGTACGGCGACACACGCAAGCTTCACCGCATCCTTGACGCGATGACGCAGAAACTCCTCGCGTGGGGGTTCCTCGCTGCTGCACAGGACGCAGACTTCGTGCCCGCCGATAAGATGCGCGATGGCGTGCTCAGCGCGACACCGGTGGGGAAGCGTGTCGCGGAACTCTACCTCGACCCGTTCACGGCACGCCACATCATCGAGGCGCTTGGCCGCGCCACTCCGCGGACGAAAGCTTTCGCGTGGCTGCACTGCCTCGCGAGCTGCCTCGAGCTCCGCCCGCTCCTCCGGCCGAGGACCAAAGAGTACGATGAGCTCGTCGCGCTCCCAGCACAGCACGAGCTGCTCATCAACGAGCCGGCCCAGTGGAGTCCTGAATACGATGAGTTCCTCGCGACGCTCAAGACGGCGCAGTTCCTCAACGCGTGGATAGATGAGACACGAGAAGATGCTTTGCTTGAGCGCTTCGGTATCGGGCCGGGCGAGGTCCACATGAAGCTTGAACGCGTCGACTGGCTTCTCTATGCTGCCGAGGAACTAGCGCGTATCAAGCAACTGCGAGACTTGCGCGCGCCGCTCGCGAAGCTACGTTTGCGCCTCAAGCATGGAGCGCGAGAAGAGCTCCTCCCACTGCTCAAGCTCAAAGGGATTGGCCGCGTCCGCGCGCGCACGCTCTTCACGCACGGCATCCGCACTATCGCCGCGTTGAAGACCGCGGAGGCTTCGACGCTCGCAGCCCTCGTTGGCAAAGCGCTCGCGCTCGACATTAAACGACAGGTTGGTATCGAGTTGTCTCCCGAAAAAATTATCGTGAAGAAAGGAAAACGCAAGGGGCAGCGGAGCATGCATGATTATTAGCACCACCCCTTCGCGTTCGGCCGCACCACACACCTAGTCGTCGTAACTCGTGGCGTGTTGCGTCGTGCTCGTCTGATAGTGGATGGCATTGATGTACTTCGCAAGCAGGTCTTGAAGTCCGTGCTCGACGACGCAAGGAATCTTGAGGAAGCTACTCGGCAACTGAATGCTGTTGGAGATATTGAGTTGTTTGAGGCCGTAGTTTTGCGAGAGTTCCAGAACAATTTTCTCTGCATCCTTTGTGCAGAGGGGGTTCGAGATGTAACCTATCCACTGCACATCCCGCGGCTCTTCCCCGGGCGCGAGGTGTGCGTTGCGCCGACGCAGCTCTTCCACAATGGGAGTGATGCCTTTCTTCAGCGTCGTCCCGCTCCCGAGGATATCCTCGATGAAGAGCAGGTAACGAGTCGTGGGGCGCAAGCCCGTATTGCCGAGGTTTTCGACATCACCGTGATGCACTTTGCCAATGATGACAGGGTCGAGGCCGAGCCGGCGGCGAAGGTTGTCGCCACGGTCGACAGCACCAGAGTCGAGAAAGGCGAACTGCACGTCTTCACGCCCCTTGTACTCCTTGAAGACCTTGTATGCTTCCTCATCAGCGTCAATGAACTTCTTGAGGAAGCGTCCTTCGGGGAAGTTCCCGTGCAGCGCGCGCGAATGCGGGTCATACGTGATGAGGCCATCCACGCCCGCTTCAACGACCAAGTCCGCGATGAGGCGGGACGTCGTTGATTCCCGCTTGAGCCGCGTCGGCTTCTCCTGCCGCCCGTAAGGCCAGTAAGGCATGACGAGCGTGACGTGCGCCGCTCCCTGCGACTTGAAAGCACGCGCATAGAGCAGGGTCTCCATGATGTTCGCGTTCGAGAGTTTCTGAATGAGTGCCTGTGTCAGGACTTGTTGGGGGGTGTCCGCCGCGATCGTTGCCCGCCCGGTTACGAAATCATCGAGTGTCACGTCGTCGGCGAGCAAGCCGTGCGCGCTGAGGGAACCGAAGAGCTCGTCTCGAGAACGCGTGATGAATGAGGGATCCCAGGATGCGCCGAAGAGGAAAACATCAGCGCCGTCCACTGAGGAGGGAACGCGAGGGATGAGTTCTCCCTCGCCATGCTGCCGGTGCCGTATGGGGAGCATTTCGTACTCCCAAGCACTCCCTGCTTCGCTGAGGAATCGATTATACGATGCGAGCGTGTGCTTCGCGAGGTGGCGGGCTGCGGGGAGGGTGGCGAACGTGAGCTTCCGGCGTGTCGACTGCAGATCCAGTGGTGCTTCACTGTGCTGTTCTGGCGTGATGAAGCCCGTGAGCCTTCGTGGCTGCTTGACCATAGACGGCGCGAGTCCGGCAGGCGTTTTAAACCTTGCCGACAGTTTTATAAAGCACGTGTTGCTCGCGGCCCATAACGCGGAGAGGAGTGGCGGTCATGGCTTCCACTCACTTGGTCGCACGGTTCTTCGTGCCCACTCTGCTGAGAAGGTGATAGTATGGCACGCATGCATTCACGGAAGAAGGGAAAAAGCGGGAGTTCGAAGCCCGCGAAGCTGTCGAAGCCATCATGGGTTTCGCTCAAGCCGCGAGAGATTGAGATGCTCATCGTGAAGCTCGCGAAGGAAGGAAAAACTGCGAGCCAGATAGGCATTTACTTACGCGATGAGCATGGAGTCCCTGACGTCAAGGTTATGACGGGAAAGACGATCACACAGATACTCGCGGCGAAGAAGCTCGCACCGGAGATTCCTGATGACCTCATGGCGCTCCTCCGCAAAGCAGTCCTCGTGCGGAAACACCTCGCAGAGAACAACAATGATAAGACCGCGAAGCGGGGGCTCCAGCTCACGGAGAGCAAGATTCGCCGACTCGCGAAGTACTACATCCGCGTCGGCAGGCTCGAGAGTGGCTGGAAGTATGATCCCGAGCGCATTAAGATTCTTGTCGAATGAAAGCGGTCGCCCACGCTGCTGAGTGGCTGCGTGCCCAGAAGTCAGTCCGCCTCGTCAGCCACTTCGACGCCGATGGTTTGTGCGGCTGCGCCATCATGAAAGCCGCGCTCTCCGCAGTCGGCATCGAGACGGAGCTCGAAGTGTTGCCAGTGCTTACGCGCGCGGCGCTGGCACGCTTGCCGCGGGACGAGCCATTACTCTTCATTGACGTGGGGAGTGCGCTCCCTGAGCTCGACGCGTATAATGCGTTCGTGATTGACCACCATAAAAGCGACGCCATGCCTGAGCAGATGCTCAACCCGTGGTCCGAGGGGCTCGATGGTGGACGAGACGCGTGTAGTGCAACGCTATGCCTGCGCGTCGCGCAGGAGTTCGGCGAGCAAGACGCGTTACTACCCATCGCTATCATCGGGTTGCTCGCTGACAGCCAGGAGAAGCGCGGTCTCAGGGGAGTGAATAAGGCGGTTGTCGACACGGCAGTAGAGAAAGGGCTCGTGAGTGTTGAAGAGCGGCTTCGCCTCTTCGGTTACGAACGGAAAGGGCTCGCCTCAATGCTCGTCCAGAGCAGAGACCTGCGTATTCCGGGCGTGACGGGAAACCCTCATGGTGCGAGGCGCATGCTTGAGGAACTGGGGATTCCCTTGCGGAGCGGGGGGCGAGAAACGCGTTACAATGACTTAAGCGCCGAGCAGAAAGCAGCCCTCCTCGCGATGGGGCGGCGACGCGCAACGCGGCACCCAGCCACGACAATTCATATAACGATCTTGCATGAAGAAGGCTTGTTCCGTGATGCCCGGCAAGTCGCGACGCTCCTCAATGCCTGTGGTCGCCTCGAGCACGCAGAGTTGGGAGTCGCGATGCTCCTCGGCGATGCGGAGGCGCGGCAGGCAGGAAAGACGCTCCTGAACGAGTACCGTGACACGTTGCGCGAGGCGTACGCGTGGTTGCAGACGAGCAAAGATGTTGAACGCGGAGAGCGCTTCGTCATCGCGAATGCCCGCGACAAGGTGCGCCCCAGCATTATCGGGACTGTGTGTAGCATGGCGACGAGGAGCGGTGACGTCGGCCGCGACGTGGTCGTCGTTGGCCTCGCGCGTGTTGGCGGGCTCACAAAGGTTTCGCTACGCGTGAACGACCATAGTGAGCGTGACGTGCACACGTTACTCCAATCGATTCTTGAAGGGTTCGACGCCGAGTGCGGCGGTCATCGCGTAGCGGCGGGCGCAGTCATCAAAACGGAGGATGAAGCACGCTTCATTGAGCGGGCCAAAGCACTCTTGAGCAAGTAGTGCGGCGAGTAGTGAGCGAGTAAATACTCAGGGAGAGCGCCGAAGAAAGCTTTTTAAGGTATCGTCGAGTCGCCTCTCGTAGAGGGCCTGTAGTGTAGCTTGGTATCACAGGCGGTTCGGGGCCGCCTAACCGGGGTTCAAATCCTCGCAGGCCCATGTGGCGCCCTTGGAGTGTGAGTCCTGAGTGAAGGCAGGCTTCCTAAAGATTATAAAGCGCTGGTTTCTCGGCCAAGTTATGCGTCTCCTTCCAGGCCAGAAAGCCCCGCCGTTCACCGTGAAGAGCCTCGAGGGAGAAACGGTGTGTCTGGGGAAAGGCAAGGTGCTCCTTGGGTTCTTCCGAGATGCTGGTTGCCTGCTCTGTAATCTCCGCATGCACGAACTGCTCCAAGCGTATCCGTGCTGGGAAGGGAAGCTCAGGGTTGCGTGTTCCAATCAACACCAGCTCATACGCGCGAGGGCATTCTCTCTGTCCCGTTCCCCGTCATCGCTGACGAGCAACGCACGCTCTACAAGCTGTACGGCGCCGAGTGTTCATGGCTTAGTGTTGGGTGAACTGCTGGTTGAGCTGTTGGACAACCGCTTGGGCGCGATTCTCGTCGGAATCGATGATTGTGATGTGTGCCGCGTCATGGTTGAGAATGTCGTGCGCGATGGCTGCTCCTTGCAGCCCCGCTCCAAAGATGAGGTAGTTCATAGTGCTCGCTCCCCCACCTCTTCACTAGTCGTGGTGGAGAGGAGTTTAAGAATCTTTGGTTGACCTCCACAAAACTTAAGAATTGCCCACGAATCAGGAGGTTCATGGATTGGAAAAGAATTGGTACTTGGGCTCTCCAGATTGTTCCTGCAGTGCTGCTGTTCATGGCCGCGCCGGGAAAGTTCACGGGCGCTGCACAGCCAGTGTTCGAGCAGCTCGGCGTGTTCCCATGGGGTATGTATCTCACGGGAGTGCTTGAGGTCATCGCGGCCGTCCTCCTCCTCATCCCCGTTACGGCGGTGTGGGGTGGCGTCATCGCGGCCGTTGTCATGCTCGGTGCGCTCGCGAGCCACGTTTTCGTGCTCGGCATCAATGTGGGGATGATGACAAACGCGTTCATCATCCTCGTAACGAGTATCGGCGTTATCGTGCTTCGCAGAAACTGAAGGCTTATGGACTGGCGACGGCTCACCGTGTGGACCTTACAGGTCGTGGCGGCCGCGATTCTGCTCCAGACACTCCGGTTCAAGTTCACGGGCGCGCCTATCGCGGTCGATATTTTCACGCGGCTTGGCGTCGAGCCGTGGGGTCGCATCCTCACGGGCGTGCTCGAACTCATTACTGGCCTGCTGTTGCTTCTCCCCTGGACTGCAGTCTATGGCGCGCTCCTCGCCGCAGCAATCATGCTCGGAGCGATTGCCAGCCACGTCTTCGTCCTCGGCATCGTTGTTGAAGGGGATGGAGGAAGCCTGTTTGTGCTCACGCTTATCGTGCTCGTCTTCTCTGCAGCAATCATTGGTATGCGGCGCGAGGAGCTACGGTTTCCTTGGTCGCGCTGAAGAAATGCCTGTAGTTCGTGATGAGCTCCCACAACGAGGGGTAAGGTCCGCTGATGCGTGTGGCGATAGCGAAGAGAAGGCGCCATTGCGCAAAGAGAATGCGGTAGGCTTCGATGAGACTGTACTGCGGATCGTAGATGTTTGTGCTCTCGCTGTCAACGCCATTGAGTTCTACGATGCGGAACGCCCCGCGTTTGAACGCCGCGATGCTCTTCGCTTTCATATCATAGCGTCCAAAGTGGAACGCGGGGTCTGCGCGTGAAATGGTTTCGATGACGCGTTCCAGCCGCCGCGTCTTATACTGTTTTCCTTCGAGGAAGATGGCGCCTTGGGCGTGGCTTCCCGTGATGAGGAGTTTCCGCTGCTCGCCCTTCTTGAGGATGGTGTCGAGGGCCGCCCTGTTCTTCTCAAAGAGTTTTTCCTTTCGGTGCACGTAGCGCGGCTCTGCCTCGATGAGCTGGCGCAAGGTATGCACGCCATCACCCGTCACCGTGGGGAGTACTTTCTCCGTGATGCTCCAGATCCTCCCTCGTTGTTCACCGGGCAAGCGGATGTAGAAGACGCCAAACTCATATGGCTCGTCATGGTATGCTTGGAGGATGTGGTCAATTGTCATGCGGGCGAGCGTGTCCCGGAGTTCGGCCATGTTCTGCACGAGCAAGACGCCGTTACCCCTGTGGCCGTAGTCAGGCTTCAGAATTACGGGAAACGAGAGGTGCTTATTGATGAACGCGCTGGCGCGCCGCACGCGTGTGTTCACACGCCATGATGCTCTCACGAGAAAGCTCTTTGCGAAGTGCGAGTCGAACAGTGGTGACTGTTTGAAGCGTTCCAGGATTGCGTACTTGCTCCCGATGCTGAGGCCGCCGTACGGGAATGAGGCGTCAGCCTTCGTGATACAGCCAATTCCTCTGCGATGGCGGAGCATGAGCCAGAGGATGTAGATGGCGAGTGGCGCGTAGAAGATGCGTGCATCCCAGAACTCCCAGGGTTTCATGGCGGGGGAGGAAGAGACCGTTCTTTATATACTGTTCCTGCACAAGGTTTATGAGTCGCCGGCGACCTCCGCAACACAATGCGCCTCTTTGAACGTTACAGGCAGAATCGCCTCTGGAATATCAATGGGAACATCATGCTCGCGAGTGTGAGTGGAGAGCTCCTGACAGCGCTCGTCATCCAAGCGACGAACGGGCTGATCGATGACCACCGCGTGATTGTCATTGCTACGATTATTGTCAGCGCGATACTCGACGCGCTCATCTACGCGGCCTTGCATTTACTGATGCACCACCGGGCCTTTTTCAAGGACGTCATGTCCATTCAGGTGCAGCGGTGGTTCTTGTCCCCCCTGTTCTACAGTATCGGGGCGGGGTTCCAGTGGTTTCTCCTCTCGCTTGGTGTCGCGAGGGGGGCAACCGTGCTCGTCGCCTACCTGACGGCGCTGCTCGTGACGCGGGGCGTGCATACGTGGTATGGTTTGCGGACAGGATTGTTCATGGAAGAAGATACTGATGGACGCTGATACACTGTTGTCTGGGCGCGAGGAGTGTGTACGGGGAATGCTCAAGGAGCTCTTGACGGCACAAGATCCTTCCGTGGAGGAGATTGCTCTCGCTCTGAAGCCGATGCGGCATAGTCTCGCAATCTGTAGGCCAACGATTCGTACGACAAAGCCCTATGTCGTAAAAGTTCATCCCCTAGTCTTGGAAGGGGACGCTCGCGTGCTTCGCGGCCTTCTCGCTCATGAGCGAGGACATCTCAGGCTCTATGAGCGGGGCGGCGCCGGCCAGGTCCTCCATCATCTCAATCTCTACTCAGTGGGACAATTCTTCAACAAGGAGGGGCTTCGTAGGCTCGAAACAGCAATTGACCTCGGAGCCATCATTGCGGGAGAAGGTGTTTCGCTCGCCGCTTTCAAGCGTTTCAGGAAAGCAAAAGTCAATGAGGGACTCATCAGTAGACGTTCAGGCGGCAATTACTTGAGCCCCGAGCAAACACTGTACTTCACGGATAATCCTTCTGAGGCTCGAGCGTATCTCAGAGAGCTCTCAGCACGACATGACTATGAGGCTCTGCTCCTCGCGTAGTCACGCAAGCGCTTTCTTGTGCGCTTCGAGGTAGTATGCAATGAAGCTCTGCCAATCGCAAAGCGCTGAGAGGGCCTTCGCAGCAATCTTATTCTGGACGCGGTCTTCGTGTGAAAGCTGGGCGAACGCCAAGAGGTGCTGGGCGTACTCCTCGATAATGTCGGCGCGCTTCCGGCCATAACGGTGGAGAATGCGAATACCGGGGTGCTCGCTATCAAGGTGTGGTTCAATGAAGCGTCCAAAGCCTGCGAGGTCGGTCGTGAGCGCGCTCACCCCCATCGCGGCAGTCTCGAGCGGGGTGTAGCCCCAGGGTTCATAGTAGCTCGGGAAGAGGCCGAGGTGGCTGCCCGCGATGGCGTCATAGTAGCTCAGCCCGATGAGCCCATCATTCCCGTCGAGGTAGACGGGTTGGAGGATGACCTTGACGCGGTCCTCGGCGCGGTTGCGTAGCCCAGCCTGCCGTATCGCTTTCACAATAGGGTTGTTCTCCTCATCGGGGATGTAGTTCGTCACGAGTGGTGGGTCGCCTTCGCGTTTGAAATGCAGGAGGTCGCGTTTCATCCTGCTGAGGAAATCCTTCGTGAAGATAGTTTCGCTCGTGACGTCCTGCTGGCCGAGGAAGTCATAGAGCACTTTCTTGAGGATGTCCTCCGCGTTGTACTGGATGTAGCTCTTGAGGTGTTGGTAGTAGCTCTTGTTTTCGAGCAGTTCTATCTTGACGCCCCCGTGCTCCATGGGGACCCAGAGGAAACAGGTGACTGTGCGGTCACCCCCCTGCTCTTTGAGGAGTTCATTGAGGCGGCCGAGTGCTTCAATAGTGACATCAATTCCTTTATTGCGGAACTCGAAGCGGCCCGTGAGGAAGAAGATGAGGTTGTGATCGAGGGGGAAGACATAGTGGGGGAAGAAGAAGTACGTGAGGAACTCCCGGAGTTGCTCTCGGCACGTGAGGTGCTTGATGCTCGTCTCTTCAAAGGTGGGGAAGCGCGCAATGTCGAGTCCGTTCAGGACGAGGACGTCGGGCGCGCGGCCAAGGATTTTCTCTGCTTCCATGCCGGTGATTTCGCTCACGGTCGTGAAGACCGTCGCCGCGTGCGCAACAGCGGCTTCCGTGAGGTGTTTCGCTTGTACGCCGTGCTTGTATGCTTCTTTCCGCGCATCCATGTGGTCGAGCATCTCGTAGAGGTTCTCGCCGTTCCCGCAGATTGCCCGCCCGAGCATCGTCGCGTGCGTCGTGAAGACTGTGCGGAGGGGGCTCCCGAGTATGTGCAGGAAGAGTATCGTCGCCCCGGTCATCCACTCGTGAGTGTGCACGACGGTGCGCGCACTCAGTTTTGCAGCGTGGAGGAGCCGCGCAACGGCCGCGCTGAACAGGATTGGCTCTTCATAGTCCCAGGCGGCTCCGAGGCTATCGATCTTGTAGCGTTCCCAGAGCTGTGCTTTCAGCTTGTCCTTCTGGGGTGTGAAGCGAGAGAAATCAATGAGGATTACGTCGGGCTCACCCTTGATCTGCCACGTGCCATAATGGCATACGATGCCATCGCGCGCCACTGTCTGGAATGCACGCCGAAGGTACTCCGGGGGTTGGTGCTCCTCGAACTCGAGCGCGGCGTTATGCGCGAAGTAGGGCCCGATGAGCACGTAGTTCCTATAGTGCTCGTTCATGAGGGCGGCTTTGCTTTTCAGCACAGTATTGATGCCGCCAACCTTGTTGCAGACTTCCCACGATACTTCGAAGAGGAAGTCGGGTATGCCGCTACTCATCCAGTAACTCCTCGTATGATGACACCGAGGACAAACCCGAGGATGATGCCGAGGAGCAGCCCGTA
>RFKA01000107.1 GCA_003694385.1 Candidatus Woesearchaeota archaeon
GTAGTAATGGCCTGGGAACTGCCTAGTTCGCGCACCGATATAGCCGTCCCTCCGGTGAGAGCCAACACGAAGGTTGAACCAAGTCCCCTCGGCGAACATCCAGACCCCTTCTTCCTCCCGTGTCCGCGCAAGACGGAGGAGGTCGTGCTCACCCGCTCTTTGCGCACGGCGCGTCTGATAAGGGTAGTCACTGATGCTGAGCCGCCCTCCTCTGGGCGGGTAGTCCTCAAGGAGCAGTCGACGCATGATAGCCCCCGCAATCCACGAAACACATGCTTACCATAATTACCCCATAATCGCTAAGCCCATATAAACTATACCACCGAACAAACCTACAAGAGCATATACACCCACAAAACCACACCTAGCGAACCATACCTACCGAACAGCAGTAACTTTTATAAAATGTCTCTCTGTCCTCAACGAAAACGACACGTGGGGGTATAAGGAATGGTACCTATTATCTGGATTCTCATCAGTATTGCCGTCCTCGGCCTCGCATTCACGCTCTGGACAGCGCTGAGCGTGCGGAAAGAGCCGAGCGGCAACGAGCGCATGCAAGAGATCGCAAGCTACATCCAAGAAGGCGCAATGGCCTTCCTGAACCGCGAGTACAAGATTCTCGTGTGGTTCGTCATCATCATCGGCGCCATACTCTGGTTCGGTATTAATTGGCAGACGAGCGTCGCGTTCGGTGTGGGCGCAATCGCGAGCGCGCTCGCGGGGAACATTGGCATGCGCATCGCGACAGTCGCGAACGTGCGCACGACGGAGGCCGCGAAGAAAAGCCTGAATAGGGCATTGCGCGTCGCGTTCCGGAGCGGAAGCGTCATGGGCTTGAGCGTCGTCGGGCTCGGCTTGCTCGGCATCCTCATCCTCTACGTCGCCTACGGCGTCCAGGACACGCCGAGCAACCTGAACATGCTCCTCGGCTTCAGTTTCGGCGCGAGTAGTATCGCGCTCTTCGCACGCGTCGGCGGCGGCATCTACACGAAAGCGGCCGACGTAGGCGCGGACCTCGTCGGCAAAGTCGAGGCGGGCATCCCCGAGGATGACCCACGCAACCCCGCAGTCATCGCGGACAACGTCGGCGATAATGTCGGCGACGTCGCCGGCATGGGTGCTGACTTGTTCGAGAGTTACGTCGGGAGCATCATCAGCGCGATGCTCCTCGGGGCTACCGCGTTCTCAACGATGAAGGGTGTGCTCTTCCCCCTCGTCCTCGCGGGCCTCGGTATCGTCGCGAGCATTATCGGCTCGTTCTTCGTGCGCACGAATGATGACCGCAAGATCAATAAGGCGCTGCACCGCGGGACAATCATCGCGAGCATCGTTGTGGCTCTCGGAGCATTCGTGCTCATCAAGTGGACGTTCGATTTCGGCCTCGGCCTCTTCTGGGCAACAATTGCGGGCCTCGCCGCGGGCGTCATCATCGGGATGCTGACAGAGTACTATACGAGCTACCACTACAGACCAACGCAAGGTATCAGCCGCTCCTCCCTCACGGGGAGTGCGACGAACATCATCGAAGGACTCGCCGTCGGCATGCGGAGCACTGCATGGTCCACGATTACGCTCGGCGCAGCAATCGGCCTCGCGTACTTCCTCAGTGGGGGCGGAGTCATGGGCTTGTACGGCATCGCCGTCGCCGCAGTCGGGATGCTGAGTACGCTCGGCATCAGTCTCGCCGTTGACGCGTATGGTCCCGTCGCGGATAACGCGGGTGGCATCGCTGAGATGGCCGGCCTCGGCCCGAAGATTCGGAAGCGCACGGACGCGCTTGATAGCGCGGGGAACACGACAGCGGCTATCGGAAAAGGCTTCGCCATCGGCTCAGCAGCCTTGACGGCGCTCGCACTGTTCAGCGCGTTCACGACAAGCGCAGGCTTGAAGGCAATTGATTTATCGAGCCCGCTCGTCATCATCGGCCTCCTCATCGGCGGCATGCTCCCCTTCCTGTTCAGCAGCATGAGCATGAAGGCAGTGGGCCGCGCAGCGTTCGACATGATTGAAGAAGTGCGCCGCCAGTTCAAGACCATCAAGGGCCTGATGAAGGGCAAGGCGAAAGCCGACCACGCGCGCTGCGTCGACATTGCGACAACGGGTGCACTACGGGAGATGGTCGTCCCGGGGCTCCTCGCAGTCATCGCGCCAGTCATCGTCGGCCTCTTCCTCGGTCTCGAGGCGCTCGGCGGACTCCTCGCCGGTGCTCTTGCAAGCGGCGTGATGCTCGCCCTCATGATGGCGAACAGCGGCGGGGCGTGGGATAACGCGAAGAAGCTCATCGAGACGGGGAAGCACGGCGGCAAGGGCAGCGAGGCGCATAAGGCGGCGGTCGTTGGCGACACCGTTGGTGACCCGTTCAAGGATACGAGCGGGCCCTCGCTGAACATCCTCATCAAGCTGATGAGCATCGTGTCGCTCGTCTTCATCCCGCTCTTCGTGAAGATTAATCTCGGGAGCTGGATTGTAGAACTCGTCACGAAACTGTTCTAAATTTTTTTATGAAATTTTTAGAAAAAATTAAAGAACAGAATAGAGTGCAGAGAGCACACATGGATGAGCGAACACGCGCAGCAATAAGGGTTGCGCAGCGCAACGAGATTACCGAGCACCACATCTATGCGGCACTCGCTGCGCGCTCGACGGGGAAGAACAAGATTATCCTTCGCCGCATCGCGAAAGACGAGCGCGGACACCACGATTTCTGGAAAGCACTCACGCAAGAGGAGGTGTCACCGCGCTGGTGGACTGTACGCTGGTATGTTTTCCTCGCGCGCGTCTTCGGGCTCGTCTTCGCGCTCCGCCTCATGGAGCGAGGCGAGGATCTCGCGCAGGAAGCGTACCATAAGCTCGAGCACATCGAAGGGGTGCGGCGCATCATCAATGATGAAGAGCACCACGAGCAATTACTGCTCGACATGCTCCGTGAAGAGCGACTCGAGTATGCGGGGAGCATGGTGCTCGGCTTGAATGACGCGCTCGTCGAGCTCACAGGCGCACTAGCCGGCCTCACACTCGCAATTCAGAACGCGAGCATTGTCGCGATTGCGGGGCTTGTAACAGGCATCGCTGCCGCGTTGAGTATGGCCGCTTCAGAATACCTCTCGAGCGAAGAGGAGGCGGGGCAGAAGGACTCGCAAAAGGCCGCGCTCTATACGGGCGTAGCGTACATCATCACGGTCGCGCTCCTCATCGCGCCGTACTTCTTCTTCGCGAACATCTTCGTCGCACTATCTGTAACGCTCTGCATTGCCGTCCTCATCATCTTCACCTACACGTTCTACATCACTGTTGCGAAGCGCCAGCGCTTCTGGCCCCGTTTTCTCAAGATGGCAGCTATTAGTCTTGGTGTGGCAGCCATCAGTTTTGGCGTCGGGCTCGTGCTCCGCGCAACGATTGGTGTCGAGGTCTAGTGCATAAAGTGTAAAAAGGGCTGCGCGCAAGCCCAACGTGTGCAACGCATAGTTATCACGGTCGCCGTCATCATAGCGATCATTGTTATCATCATGCTCGTCCAGCA